>NZ_RFFJ01000079.1 GCF_003696235.1 Streptomyces triticirhizae | reverse complement strand
TTGATGGGGTAAGGCTCCCTGTAGACGACGGGGTTGATAGGCCGGAGATGGAAGCCTAGTGATGGGTGGAGTTGACCGGTACTAATAGGCCGAGGGCTTGTCCATAGATGCTCGCGTCCACTGTGAAATTTCTTGATTGACACTCGGGTGCCCTGTTTTGGGTTCCGGTGGTCATGGCGGGAAGGAAACGCCCGGTTACATTCCGAACCCGGAAGCTAAGCTTTCCAGCGCCGATGGTACTGCATGGGGGACCGTGTGGGAGAGTAGGACGCCGCCGGACAATTATTGACAGGTGGTTCCTGTCGGAATCTCGATTCCGACAGGAACCGCCTTTTTTGTTGCGCCGAGATTCCCCGGGTGGCAGCATCGCCGCATGACGTACCAGGTGCGGCGGGTCCGGCGCGAGGACTGGGAGCGGCTACGGGGGTTGAGGCTGGCGGCGCTGAGTGATCCGGTGGCGCACCTGGCCTTCTTCGAGCCCTACGAGAAGGCCGCGCGGCTCGGTCAGGAGGACTGGCAGCGTCGGGCCTCGGACGGTGAGCGTCCCGTGTTCGTCGGGGAGACCGCCGACGGGGAGTGGGTCGGCATGGTGGGGTTGCTCACCGCCGGGACCCGTGTCGAGGTGGTGGGCGTCTATATCGCCCCCGAGCACCGGGGAACGGGACTCGCCGGGCGGCTGATGAAGGCGGCCATCGAGGGCGCTGGCGGCCGGGAGATACGGCTGAGGGTCCACCAGAACAACGCGCGGGCCGCCCGCTTCTACGCGAACCTCGGGTTCCGGCCCACCGGCGCTTCGGCGCCCGACCCCCGGGACCCCACGTTGGTCGCCTACGAGCTGGCCTACGGGGGCGACTGACGGCCGACGACCGAGAGTCCCGGCTGGGCCTCGGTCACCGCGTCCACCAGCGCCTCGCGCAGGCCGGCCGTGTCGCGGGCGTCGCCGATCACATAGAGCGTGCCGCCCTCGTTGGTCAGGTTGTCCAGGGCCAGGGCGTCGACCCGGCCGGGGGAGCAGGACTGCCGGATGTGCACCTGTTCGAGGGGGCGCAGCGCGTCGCCGACCAGCTTGAGGGCCGCGTCCCGGCGGCCGGGGTGGGAGGTGAGGGCGCTCTCCAGCTCCATCACCGCGCCGCCCGCCGCCTGTGGATGGGTGCGCAGGATTCTGCCGGGCTCGCCGAGGGAACGGCCGTGCGCCCAGCGGTGGATCTGCTGGAACGGCTCCCCGGCGAGGGCGGCCGCGTGGAGGCAACAGCGCAGCAGGGTCTCGGCGGTCTCGGCGTCCAGTTGGAAGATCGGCTCGCTCGGCCGGACCGGCGCCAGCAGGAGCGCGGCGGTGCGGCGGGCCCTGGCCATGTCGACGCAGTCGCGCTGCGGGGCCCAGCGGAGGCGGACGGGCGCCTCGGTGCGGTGGCCGGGGTCGTAGACATGGACGGGGCCGCGCCGGCCGCGTTGCTTGGCCGTCTTGGTCCACAGGCTGCCGTCGGGGTCGATGACCACCAGCCCCTCGGGGGCGTCGAGGACCTCGCCGACCGGGTCGGCGGCGGGACGGGGGACGGCCTCCCTGGCGGGCGGTGTCAACGGGGCCTCGGCGGCCGCCGGTTGGGGTTCGGGCGCGGGTGCGGGCTCGGGTGGGGCGGCCTGGACGATGCGGCGGGCGGCGCGTCGGGCGCGCCAGGTGGTGACGCGGATCGCGATCCACAGCACGAGGCTGAAGAGCAGCACCAGTTGGGCGAAGAACAGGGTCCAGACCAGCGTCGCGCTCGGCAGGGTCGCCGGGTCGGCCCGGTTCCAGGCGCCGGCGATGTCGCCGGGCTCGGTCAGCAGGCCGCGCAGGGCGGGGCCGGTGCGGGGGAAGGTGACGCCCTCGGGCCAGGCGCCGTGGCGGAACCAGCCGCCGATGCCGGTGGCCGACCAGGTGAGCACGGCGAGGCCGACCAGCAGCCCCAGCACGCCGAGGAGCAGCGCGTCGGGCACGCCGCCGCCGCGTCGGGTGGGGCCGGTCGGGGGCTGGGGTCCGGTGGGCTGGGGGTCCTGGGACATGGCGTTGCCTACCCGACTCCCTGGCGCTTCTCGAAGGACATCACCCGGGCCTCCGTCTCCGCCTCGAAGAGGTCGTCGACCTCCTCGGGCTCCTGCTCCGCGAGGGCGGTGGCCGACTCGGTCATGGCGCGGTCGGTGAAGACCAGGGGGCGTTCGGCCTCGGTGACCAGGTGCTTGACGACCTGGACGTTGCCGTTGACGTCCCAGACGGCCATGCCCGGGGTGAGGGTGGGGATGATCTCGACGGCCCAGCGGGGCAGGCCGAGGACCTGGCCCGTGGCTCTGGCCTCGTCGGTCTTCTGGGCGTAGATGGTGCGGGTCGACGCCATCTTGAGGATGGCGGCGGCCTCCTTGGCCGCGGCGCCGTCCACCACGTCGGAGAGGTGGTGGACCACGGCGACGAAGGAGAGGCCGAGGCGGCGGCCGAACTTCAGCAGGCGCTGGAAGAGTTGGGCGACCGAGGGGGAGTTGATGATGTGCCAGGCCTCCTCGACGAGGAAGATCCGCTTGCGGCGGTCGGGCCTGATCCAGGTGTGCTCCAGCCAGATGCCGACGATGGCCATCAGGATCGGCATGGCGATGGAGTTGCGGTCGATGTGGGAGAGGTCGAAGACGATGAGCGGGGCGTCGAGGTCGATGCCCACGGTGGTGGGGCCGTCGAACATGCCGCGCAGGTCGCCGTCCACGAGGCGGTCCAGGACCAGGGCGACGTCGAGGCCCCAGGCGCGGACGTCCTCCAGGGCGACGTTCATGGCGTCGGCGGCCTCGGGCATGGGGTGGCGGAGGCGTTCGACGATGTCGGTGAGGATGGGTTGGCGGTCGACCATGGTCTGGTTGACGTAGGCGTGCGCGACCTTGAGGGCGAAGCCGGAGCGTTCGTCGAGGGGGCGGCCGAGGGCGACCTCGATGATGGTGCGGAGCAGGGCGAGTTGGCCGGTGGTGGTGATCGCCGGGTCCAGCGGGTTGAGCCGGATGTCGCCGTCGAGGGCGGCCATCGGGTCGAGCCGGATCGGGGTGATGCCGAGCTGTTGGGCGATCAGGTTCCACTCGCCGACGCCGTCCTCGCCCTGGGCGTCGAGCACGACGACCTGGCGGTCGCGGAACCGGAGTTGGCGCAGGACATAGGTCTTCTCCAGGGCCGACTTGCCGTTGCCGGACTCGCCGAGGACCAGCCAGTGGGGGGCCGGCAGCTGCTGGCCGTAGAGCTGGAAGGGGTCGTAGATGTAGCCCTTGCCGGAGTACACCTCGCGGCCGATGATCACGCCGGAGTCGCCGAGGCCGGGGGCGGCGGTGGGCAGGTAGACGGCCTGGGCCTGTCCGGTGGAGGTGCGCACCGGGAGCCGGGTGCTCTCCGTTCTGCCGAAGAGCAGGCTGGTGAACGCTTCCGTGAGGGCGGTCAGGGGGTCGCGGGGGGGCATGGCGGCACCTCCTTCACTGTGCGGACCCGCCGTGGTCGGGGGCGGGTTCGTCGGGGTGGTGGTCGGGGTCGGCGGTGGTCATCGGAGGGCGTTCATCGGGAGGCGTTCATCGGGGGTGTCTTGTCGGGGTCGCTGTCGTGGAGGGGGCGTGCGTGGTCATCGCCTGATCCCGGTCGCGAAGGGGAGGGTGTTGACGAAGGCGCGGTGGTGTTCGCGGTCGCACCATTCGAGCTTGAGGTAGGACTTACCGGCCGAGGCGCGGATGGTGCGCTTGTCGCGGGCGAGGGCCTCGGGGCTGGGCGAGGAGACCGTGAGGTAGCCGACGAGGTTGACGCCGGCGGCGCCGGAGGCGAGGTCGTCGCCGCGCTGGTCGACGCGGCTGTGGGCGGCGACGTCGCGGGGGTCGACGGTGCGGTTCATCTTGGCGGCGCGGGATGCCTCGGCCTCGTCGTTGGTCTTCTCGGTGAGCATCCGCTCGATGGCCAGCTCGGTGGGCTCCAGGTCCATGCAGACGGCCACGGTGCGGATCACGTCGGGGGTGTGAACGAGCAGCGGGGCGAGGAAGTTGACGCCGACGGGGGTGAGTGGCCACTCCTTGATCCAGGCGGTGGCGTGGCACCAGGGGGCGCGGGTCTCGGACTCGCGGGTCTTGGCCTGGAGGTAGGTCGGCTCCCTGGCGTCCAGCTCGGCGGGCCAGGCGTTGCGCTTGGACATGGCCTGGATGTGGTCGATGGGGTGGTCGGGGTCGTACATGGAGTGGATCAGGGAGGAGAGCCGTGCCTCGCCGAGGGGTTGGCGGACCCTGATGTCGGCTTCGGTCAACCGTGCGCAGATGTCGGTCAGTTCGCGTGCCATCACGATCGCGAGGGCCTCGTCCTGCGACATGCGGCGTCGGCCCCGGCCCTGCTGGCCGCGTTGGGCTTTCGCCGCCTTCACGATGGAGCTGGCCTCGTTGCTCAGCTCGCGGGAGTGGTGCATACAGGCGACGAGGTAGGCGCGGTGCTGCTCGCTGGAGGTGGAGACCATCGACTGGAGCTGGTCGTAGGAGTCCTGAATCCAGGCGGGCGCGCGGTGGTCGCCGCGTTCCCTGACGTCGTTGGCGTGGGCGTCGGGGTCGGCGGGCAGGGTGCGGGCGAGCATCTGGAGGCGGGTGACGTGGCCGTCGCCGTTGGCGACGTGCTTGAGCAGGGTGCCGAAGCGTTCGACGAGGGCCTCCTGGTCCTCGCTGTCCCGCAGGCCGACGCCGGGGCCCTCGATCTCGATGGCGGTGGTGATGGTGCGCCGGTCGGTGTGCAGCAGCACGGCCAGCTCGTCGGGGCCGAAGGGCGCGGTCAGCCAGTGCACCCGGCCGACGCCGGGGGGTGTGCCGATCTCGACCTCGCGCCCGTCGATCAGGGTGCCCGCCTCGGGGGCGGTGGAACGGTATGTGGCGCCCCGGCGCTGGAGGCGGCGGAAGGAACGGTTGATCTCGAACCACCTGTAGAACGTGCGGCCGTTGTAGGGGACGTAGACGGCGGCCAGGGCGAGCATCGGGAAGCCGACCAGGCCGACGATGCGGGCGCTGAGCACGGGGATGAGGAGGCCGCTCATCATGCCGAGGAAGGCGCCGACGACGATGAGCGCGATCTCGCCGGTCTCGCGGTTCCGGCCGACGATGGCCTGGGGGCGGGCGCGGCCGATGAGGTAGGTGCGGCGGCGGGTGAGCGTCTGCGGTGGGGCGGTCACCGGCTATCCCCTCGATTCCCTGGAGTGGCGCGGCGGTTGCCCGCTTCCGAGGACGATGATGACCCCGTCTGGCCGGAACGGGTACTGTGCGCGGCGACGCCGCCGGCCAGCGGGTTGGTGGGGCGGGCGCCGCCCTGTCCGCCGGTGGCCTGCCCTCCGCCTCCGCCGCCCTCGCGGGTGCCGTGGGTGCTCATGCCCTGGCGCAGCATGGTGGCGGGGCTGGAGATGGCGGCCTTGGCGGCGCGGCTTGAGGTGTCCTGGCGCATGGCGCGGTGGTTGACGATCTCGTCGCCGAAGCCGGGGACGAAGCGGTAGATCATGGCGGAGGCGAAGATCGCCAGCAGGATGATGGCCAGCCCGGAGATGATCGCCGAGGTGGCGGTCGGGCCGTCGGACGTGGTGAGGGCGGCGGCCAGGCCGAGGACGATCACGATGACCGGCTTGATGAGGATGATCGCGACCATGATGCCGGCCCAGCGGCGGACGTGGCTCCAGAGGTTCTTGTCGACGAGGCCCGCGTAGACGGCGGTGCCGAGGAGGGCGCCGACGTAGAGCATGGCGGCCCTGATGACCAGTTCGATGGCGAGGACGCCGGCGGCCAGGATGGAGATCAGGGAGACCACGATCAGCATGATGTGGCCGCCGCCGATCTCCTCGCCGGACTCCAGGGCGGCGGCGAAGTCCCCGAAGAACGCGTCGGAGTTGTCGCCGGTGCCGGCGACGATGGCGTCGGTGACGCCGTCGGTGGCGGAGACCACGACATAGAGGATGAGGGGCGTGAAGGCGGAGGCCATCACGGTCAGCCAGAGGAAGCCGATGGCCTCGGAGAGCGCGGTGGTCAGCGGGACGCCCCGGATGGCGCGCTTGACGATGGCGAGCAGCCACAGCACCAGGGTGAGGACGGTGGAGGCGGCGAAGACGACGGCGTACTGGCGGAGGAACGCGGCGTTGGTGAAGTCGACGTTGGTGGTGGCGGAGACCAGGTCGGACAGCTCGTTGACGATCCAGGCGGCGGCGTCGGCGCAGCCGCGGGCGAGGGAGGAGAGGGGGTCGAGCGAGTCGTTGAGCGTGGTGCCGCCGCCCCCCTCGGAGGTCTCGCCGCCGTTGCCCTCGCAGTAGTCCCTGGCGGGGCCGGAGATCAGCTCGCAGTCGGGGTTGTCGTCCTCGGCGGCGCGGGCGCGGGGCGCGGTCGCCAGGCCGGCCGTGAACAGGGCGGCGGGGCCCAGGAGCAGGGCGGTCAGATACCGCCGTGGGTCAGCGCGCATAGGTGAACCCCCCGAATTCCTCGACCGCTTCGGCGATCTCCTCGGCGCCGGAGATCCGGTTGTCGCCGTTGACCGGGGTCGGGCCCTCGGACTGTTCGGTGGTGACCACCTTCCAGTCCGAGCCCTCCCAGGTCAGGGTCAGGTGCATGGTGAACCAGCTGGTGCGCACCGGGTTCCGTGAGTCGAGGCCGGCGATGCCGAAGAGGCCCGCGCACCAGACGGACACCTCGGCGGTGGTGTCGGAGTAGGACTCGATGGTGCTGCCGACGGGGAGGGTGCGGTTCACGAAGGTGCTGCCCTCGGGAGCGACGCCGTTGGCGTCCAGGCCGATGCTCTCGTTCAGCTGTAAGCCGTAGTCGGTGTCGTAGGAGGCGAGGAGTTCGTCGCGGCTCTCGGTGGAGCTGACCGTGCGGACGATCTCCTCCCGTTGGGTCGGGTTGAACATGCCGGTGCCGCCGAGGGCGACCGCGTAGTTGGCGGCGGCGCTCTGGGCGCCCTGTTCGGTCTGGGGGAAGCCGGAGGGGATGCCGTTGGTGGCGCCGTCGACGGGGAGTTCGCCGGTGGGGGAGGTGGGGTCGGCCTGGGCCTGGGGCGTGTCGTCGCCGGAGGACTCGCCGTCGTCGTCGCGGGCCTGGTTGGCGAAGACGATGGCGGCGACGAGGAGAACGACGACGGCGACGATGGTGACCATGCTGCGCCCCGGGGAGGCCGGCGGCCGGCGGGGGCGGGAGGAGGGGTCCTCGGGCAGGCGCGTTCTCGTCTGGGCGGGGACGCTGCCGGCGCGTGCGTCGTCGTAGTCGTCGCCGTAACTCATGTTCGCGCCCCCTCAACAGCAGCGAGTCTATTCCCTCCTCACATGACGTTAGCGCCCTCCACTGACGTTCCGCCCCCTCACAGCGGAGTTGATCTCCAGGGGAGGGTAAGTCGCGGGCCGCCGGCGGCTGATGGGGCGTCGGGGCGCGGGGGCGGGCGCCGGCGGTCGGGGGTGGGGTGGCCGGGGCGCGGGGGGAGGGCGGGGTGGAATTCGATGGTCAGGGCCCCGTGTGGCGGGTGGGATGGGGGCATGAACGAGATGCGTGTGCGGCCCGCTGGGCCGGGCGATGTGGAACGGGTGCTGGCGTTCTGGCGGCTGGCGGCGGAGGGGTCGAGCGTCAGCGACGATGTGGCGGGGGTGTCCGGCCTGGTGGCGCGGGACCCCGAGGCGCTGCTTCTGGCCGAATGCGAGGGGGAGTTGGCGGGTACGGTGATCGCCGGATTCGACGGGTGGCGCTGCCATCTGTACCGGCTGGCGGTGGCACCGGGGTGGCGGCGGCGGGGGGTGGCGACGCTGCTGCTGGACGCGGCGGAGCGGCGCTTCCTGGCGCTGGGTGGGCGGCGCGCGGACGCGATGGTGCTGCGGCGGAACGCGCTGGCGCACCGGGCGTGGTCGGCCAACGGCTATGGCCCGCAGGTCGATTGGGAGCGGTGGGTGAAGCCGCTGTCGGGCTGAGGGTGGCCGGGCACGATGAGTTCCGCCCGTGGGGCCGGTCCTTGTTGGTGTGAAGGGAGACCGGAGATGGGCGATGTGGAGTTCGTGGTCGAGGGCCCGGTGCGGCGCGCGGACGTGCCGGGGTTGTGCGAGCGGTTGGCGGCGCTGGTGCGTGAGCGGGGCGCCCGGGTGGTCACCGTGAACGCGAGGCGGTTGGGTGGCCCGGGCGCCGACGCGTTGCAGGCGGTGACCCGGCTACGGCTGACCGCGCGGCGGCTCGACTGCGAGCTGCGGTTCGAGGGCTTGGACGAGCGACTACTCGGCCTCCTCGGCTGGCTCGGTCTGGGGCAGGTGGTCGGGGAGGCCGAAGAGCGGGAAGAGGCGCTCGGTGTCAAGGAACGAGTTGATTCCCGTGACCCGCCCGTCTGAGATCTCGATGACCTGGAGGGCCCAGGGCTTCCAGCCGCCCTCGGGGTCGACCCGGTACTGGCCGAAGGCGCCGCAGCCGTTGGCCTGGGTGGGCACCAGGCGGGAGCCCCGGCAGTCCCTGCCGTGGCCGAGCATCCAGTCGGCTATGTCGGACGGGCCCCGCATCCACAGGTCGTAGGGCGGCATGGAGAGCGTGGCGTCCTCGGCGAGGAGCGTCGTCAGGGCGTCCATGTCGTAGCGCTCGAAGGCGTCCAGATAGCGCGTCAGCAGCGCCTTGTGCTCGTCGGAGAGCGGCTCGCTGGGGCCGGTCTCGGTGACCCCGGTGTTGGCCAGGGTGGCGCGGGCGCGCTGGAGGGCGCTGTTGACCGAGGCGACGGTGGTGTCGAGCAGCTCGGCGACCTCGGCGGCGCGCCAGCTGAGCACCTCGCGGAGGATCAGCACGGCGCGCTGGCGGGGCGCCAGGTGCTGGAGCGCGGCGACGAAGGCGAGCCGGATGGACTCGCGGGTCTCGGCGTGCTCGTCGGGGCCGGGGACGGCGCGGGCGTCTGGCATGGGTTCGATCCAGGCGGTCTCGGGAAGGGGGGCGCCCAGCCGTGCCGAGGCGGTGGGCTGGGACTCGGTGAGATCCATCGGGCGGGCCCGGCGGCCGGCGCCGCTGAGCATGGTGAGGCAGACGTTGGTGGCGATGCGGTAGAGCCAGGAGCGCAGCGAGGAGCGGCCCTCGAAGCGGTCCAGGGAGCGCCAGGCGCGGACCATGGTGTCCTGCACGGCGTCCTCGGCCTCGAAGGCGGAGCCGAGCATCCGGTAGCAGTAGCCGGTCAACTCGCGGCGGTACTGCTCCAGTTCGCGTTCGGTGGGGCGGGTCGCCGTGGCAAGGCCGCCGGGGCTGTCCTGGGTGTCCTCGGATGTGCTCATGTCGGGCTCCTGGCTGCTCTGTACTGGCTCCGGCCGCGCTCACGGGTGTGCGGGCCGGCGCTGCTCAAACTGGGGTCAGCGTAGCCAGGGGCACTGACAACGGTGGGTTTGCCGTGGCGGCAGGCCGGTGACCTGCGGCGGAGCACCCGTTCAGGCGGGTCGTGGCGGGCTCGGGGGCCGGGGCGGGAGCCGGGAGCGTCGGGCACGGGCCGGGTGGGCGTCGCGCGTGGGGCCCGTCGGCCGTGGGCCGGGGCGGTGACCGCCGAATACAGTAGCGGTAGTGGTGCTTTCGGCAGGCTGACCGGGATGAGGCCGGGGAACTGGCAGGGGGTGCGTGGTGGCGCGGGAGCGGATCATCGACGGGCGGTACCGGCTGGGGCGGCAGCTGGGCGAGGGTGCCATGGGGACCGTCTGGGAGGCGTTGGACCTGCGGCTGGAGCGGCATGTCGCGGTCAAGGTGGTCGGCAGTTCGGCGGTGGGGCGCGATCCACGGGCCAGGGAGCGGTTCGAGCGGGAGGCGAAGCTGCTGGCCGGGCTGTCCAGCCCGTTCATCGTGACCGTGCACGACGTGGGGGAGACGACGTTCGGCGACGAGGAGTTGGGGCAGTCGGTGCTCTATCTGGTGATGGAGCGGCTGCACGGGCGGTCGTTGGAGGCCGTGCTGGCCTCGGAGTTGCCGCCGTTGATGGAGGTGGCGCGGTGGGGTGAGCAGGTGTGCCGGGCGTTGGCGGTGGCGCACGACTCGGGTGTGGTGCACCGGGATCTGAAGCCGGCCAACGTGATGGTGGGTCCTGACGGGCTGGCGCGGGTGTTGGACTTCGGGATCGCGGCGGTGCTGGCGGACTCCACGGACCACGCGCGGCTGACGTCGACGGGGGTGGTGGTGGGCACCCCTTCGTATATGTCGCCCGAGCAGATCGAGGGCGGCGCCGTGGGGTTCCGCAGCGATCTGTACTCGACGGGCTGTGTGCTGTACGCGCTGGTCACGGGGCAGCCGCCGTTCAGCGGTCCCTCGCTGTACCAGCTGCTGCGGCAGCAGATGGAGAGCGAGCCGCTGCCGCCGAGCGAGCGCAGGGCGGGGGTGCCGGCGGCGTGGGACCGGCTGATCCTTTCGCTGCTGGAGAAGCGGCCCGAGGCGCGGCCCGGGTCGGCGAGCGAGGTGGCGGACCGGCTGCGGGAGCTGTCGTTGAGCGCGGCGGCGGCGACGGTCGTGTTGCCGGAGCGGCCGGTGGCCGCGGCGATGGGGTACGAGCCGACGCGGGTCGATCCCCGGTCGGTGCTGCTGGCCAGCTGCCCGCATCCGGACGGCGGGCGGCTGCCGTTGGCGACCGGGCAGCGGATGCGGTTGAGCGATGTGCTGCCGGAGGCGGAGACGTTCACCGTGGGCGTGGACTGGCGGGTGGTGGACGGGATGGACGTGGACGCCAGCGCCCTGGTGGTGGACGCGGAGGGGCGGGTGCTGTCGGACGAGCACTTCGTCTTCTACAACAACCCGGAGCCGGCCGGGGTCGGGGTGACGTTGGCGGGGGAGGACCCGGAGGCGCTGTTCACGGTGCGGCTGCCGGCGCTGGCGGAGGGGGCGGCGCGGGTGGTGTTCGCGCTGTCGCTGCACGAGGAGTCGGCCGGCGGCCGGGATCTGGCCTCGGTCAACCAGCCGCATCTGCGGCTGCTGGACGCGGCGAACGGCACCGAGCTGCTCTGCTACGGCTTCCCGAGCGGCCCGGCCGGGGTGACGGGCCTGACGGTGGGCGAGCTGGTGCGGGACGACGACGGCTGGCTGTTCTCGGCGAGCAGCGAGGGCTTCCCCGGCGGGCTGGCGGAGATCGCCGAGTCGCACGGGGTGCTGGTGGAGGCCGAGGCCTGAGGGCGCGCCCCGGCCGGGTCACTTCAGCAGGCGGGAGAGGCGCCGGTCGGCCAGCGGCCGGCCGCCGGTCTGGCAGGTCGGGCAGTACTGGAGCGAGGAGTCGCGGTAGGCGACCTGCCGGATGGTGTCGCCGCAGACCGGGCAGGGTTCGCCGGTCCTGCCGTGCACGCGCAGGCCGTTCTTCTTCTCGGCCTTGAGCCGGCCGGCGGCCAGGCCGCCGGCGCGCTCCACGGCCTCGGTGAGGGTGGCGCGCAGCGCGCGGTGGAGGCGCGCGGCGTCGTCCGCGTCGAGCCGGTTGGCGAGCTGGAACGGGGACATGCGGGCGGCGTGCAGGATCTCGTCGGAGTAGGCGTTGCCGATGCCGGCGAGCACGCTCTGGTCCCGCAGCACGCCCTTGAGCCGCCGGCTCTCGCCGCGCAGCACGGCGGCCAGGTCGGCCTCGGTGAACGAGTCGGCGAGCGGGTCGGGGCCCAGGCGGGCGACGCCGGGGACCTCGGCGGGGTCGCGGACGCAGTGGACGGCCAGCCGCTTCTGGGTGCCGGCCTCGGTGAGGTCGAATCCGGACCCGTCGGCCAGGGTGAGGCGCAGCGCCAGCGGGCCCTTGCCGGGGCGGGGCGGCGCGGTGGGCTGGGTGTCCTGCCAGCGCGGCCAGCCGGCGCGCGCGAGGTGGATCACCAGGTGCAGCTCCTCGTCGATCACGATGTCGAGGAACTTGCCGTGCCGCGCGACGGCGGTCACGGGCCGGCCGACGACCGCGCCGAGCGGCGGGTCGTAGGTCTTCAGCACGTGGAACGCGACGGGCACGACGCCGGCGACCGTCCGCCCCACCAGGTGTTCGGTGAGGAAGCCGCGCAGGGCGGCGACCTCGGGAAGCTCGGGCATGACCTCCAGGATAGGACCGGTTCGCGGAAACGGGCGGGGCCGGGCGAACCCGGAGAACTCAGACCTTGCGGGCCAGGGTGAGGCCGTCGCGGATCGGCACCAGCACGGACTCCACGCGCGGGTCGGCGGCGACGATGTCGTTGATCTCACGGATCGCGCGGTCGGCCGGCTCCTGCGCCTCGGGGTCGACGACCCGGCCCGAGCGCAACGTGTTGTCCAGCAGGATCAGCCCGCCCGGGCGCAGCCGGCGCAGGCTCTCCTCGTAGTAGACGGGGTAGCCGACCTTGTCGGCGTCGATGAAGGCGAGGTCGAACGCCTCCTCGTCGGGCAGCGCCTTGAGGGTGTCGACGGCCGGGCCCAGGCGCAGCTCGATGCGGTCGGCCAGCCCGGCGCGCTCCCAGTAGCGGCGCGCGATCGACGTCCACTCCTCGCTGACGTCGCAGGCCAGCAGGGTGCCGCCGGGGGCCAGGCCCCGGGCGATGGAGATCGACGAGTAGCCGGTGAACGTGCCGACCTCCAGCGCGCGCCGGGCGCCGACGAGCCGGGTCAGCAGCGTCAGCAGGGCGCCCTGGTCCTGGCTGATCTGCATACTCAGGTGCTCGGGCAGGGCGGCGGCGGTCTCGGCTGCCAGGTCGCGCAGCACCTCGTCGGCCGGGGTGGCGTGGGCCAACAGGTAGTCGTTCAGGGCCGGGTTGACTATGTCGAGGCTCATGGTGCGCAGCCTACGCCGGGCCCGATCAAGGGGCGTCAGGGCTGCATCGGTCCCGGCAGGTCGGCGCGGTCCTCGTCCTCGATCCGCTGCTCCTCGCGGACCCGCAGGTACAGCAGCGCCACGGTGAGGTCCTCGGGGCTGACGGGCCCGGCGGACTCAGGGGCGCTCAGCGAGAGCGCGGCGCCGCCGGCCAGCGAGAGCCGCAGCGGGAGGGAGCCGGCGTCGCCGCCGTCGAGCTGGCCCAGGTCGAAGGTGGCCTCGGCCAGCACCCCGTTGCGGATGGCCAGTTCGGCCTCGACCTCGGCGTCCCCCGGCGCCGGCTCGCCGATGACCGGCGGCAGGTCGTAGCGGTCGACCTGCTCGTCGAGGAGGTTGAGCAGCGGGCCCAGGGCGGACCGCGCCTGGTCGGCGGTCATCCGCAGGGTGACGCGTTCGGCGCCGCGCGACTCGCCCTCGTGGTGGGTGGTGGCGCCCTCGTCGAGGGCGTTCCGCAGCTGGCCGACGACGTCCCACTGGCGCTGCGGCTGGAGCAGTGCGTCGCCGTCCTCGACGGTGGCGGCGAGGTCGTGGGCGATCTCCGGGTCGACGCCGCCGTGCTCGGCGAGCGCGTCGGCGTAGGCCGGGTACTGGAACGGGTCGACCTCGACCCAGTCGCCGGCCAGGCCGGTGGCGGTGTCCGCCAGCGACTCGGGGAGCTGCCCGGCGTCCTGGGCGAAGCGTTCGGCCCTGGCCACGGTCGCCTCGTCGCCGCCGTAGACGTCCTCGACGACGGCCTCGGCGCCGACCCGCAGGTAGGTGGTGTCCTCGACCTGCTTGAGGCCGAGGACGTCCCGGCCGCCGAAGTTGACCGTGAGGGAGCTGTTGCGCGGGTCCTCGGGGGCGAGGTCCCGCATCCGGGTCTCCTCCTCGGGGTCGCCCACCGAGAAGGTCAGCTCCAGGTCGGACAGCAGCCGCGCCTCGTCCAGGGTGGGCGGCTCGGCCTCCGCGCCCCGGCCGTCATCTCCGGCCGCGCGGGACTCGGCCGCCCGGGTCAGGTACGCGTAGATCTCGTCGGGCCCGGCGTCCAGGGTGGCGCCGACGGTCAGGGCCTCGCGGGACAGCAGCTCGTCGATGGCGTCGGAGACGGCGAACCCCGCGCCCGCGCTCTCGGCGACCTGGCAGGCGGCGCTGCCGGTGGCGAGCAGCGCGACGCCGCCCAGTGCGGCGATCCGCCGCAGGCGGGTGCGGGTGCGGGTGCGGTCGTTGATGTCGGCACTCCTGTCCGAGGGGGCAAGGGCGAGAGGCACCAGCCGGCGGTGGCCTCGGCGTCCAGTGTCCATGGCCGCGTGGTGGAACGTTCGCCGGGGCGCCGTCTGTGGCCGACGCGTCACCGTCCGGTAAGCAGCTCGTTGCCTGTAGGACAAGATGCCGGGCCCGGCCGGGGGGCGCGGCCGGGGCGGCTGTCGGGGGCGGCGGCTAGCCTCGACGCCATGGACGGACTGAGGCCAGGGGAGTCGGGGGAGCGCCGGCCGTGGGTGGTGGGCGTCTCGGGCGCCTCGGGGACGCCGTACGCGGCGGCGGTGCTGCGGGGGCTGTTGGCGGCGGGGGAGTCCGTGGACCTGGTGGTGAGCCGGGCGGCGCGGCTGACGCTGCGGGACGAGACGGGGGTGTCGTTCCGGGACGGGCACTGGGAGGCGGACCTGGCCGCGTGGTTGACGCGCGGCGCCGACGGGACGCCGGGGGCGTTCGCGCCCGAGCTGTCCCGGGTGCGGTACTGGGCGGCGGGCGACCTGGCGGCCGGCCCCTCGTCGGGCTCGTATCCGGCGCGGGGGATGGTGATCGTGCCGGCCTCCACGGCCTCCGTCGCCGGCGTCGCGCTGGGCCTGTCGAAGGACCTGTTGCAGCGGGCGGCGGCCGTGACGCTCAAGGAGCGCCGCCCGCTGGTGGTGGTGGTGCGGGAGACCCCGTTGAACGGGCCGACGCTGCGGCAGCTGGTGGCGCTCGACGAGGCGGGCGCCGTGGTGCTGCCGGCCTCGCCCGCGTTCTACGCGGGGGCCACGGACATCCAGGGGCTGGTGGACTTCGTCGCCGGGCGGGCGCTGGACGCGCTGGGCGTCCCGCACACGCTCTACCGGCGCTGGCGCGGGGAGTTGGGGGGCGCGGCCCGTTCGGCCGGGCACTCGTAGGTGGCGGGGGGCCCATGCCTTAGATTCGTCTGTGCGATCGACCGGTAACTCCGGGGATCGCCGGGATGGCGCGGGACGTGTCGGGCAACGAGGAGGGCTTCGCGACGATGGACGCGACGGACAGGCAGCTCATCCAGGCGCTGCGGGAGAACGGCCGCGCCTCGTATGCCGAGTTGGGCCGTCTGGTCGGGCTGTCGGGGCCGAGCGTCACCGACCGCATCAACCGTCTTGAGGCGGCCGGGGTGATCACCGGCTACCGGGCCACCGTGGACGCGGCGAAGCTGGGCCTGGGCGTCACCGCGCTGATCGGGGTGCAGCTGTCGGACGCGGTGGACCACGAGGAGGTCGCCGACCGGCTGCGGGAGCTGGCGGAGATCGAGGACTGCTGGTTCATCGCGGGCGAGGACTCCTACATGCTCAAGGTCAGGGCCACCGACGTGGACGGGCTGGAGCGGACCATCCGCCGGCTCTCCCGCACCAGGGGCGTCTCCAGGACGCGTTCGACCATCGTGCTCTCCACCAAGTGGGAGAACAGGGTCGGTCAGCTGCCGCAGGACGAGGAGGCGTAGCCTCTAAGGCGGCGCACACGACGGACGACCGCACCCGGGAGGCAGGGCTATGGACGCGGGGCTCAAGCGGGAGCTGGAGGAGAAGGCGCTCTCCGGGGAGCGGCTCTCCCGGGAGGACGGCATCGCCCTCTACGAGTCGGACGACCTGGCCTGGCTGGGTGGCCTCGCCCACGAGGTGCGGACCCGGAAGAACGGCGATGTCGTCTACTTCAACGTCAACCGCCATCTGAACATGACCAACGTGTGCACGGCCTCGTGCGCCTACTGCTCGTTCCAGCGCAAGCCGGGCGAGAAGGACGCGTACACGATGCGCATCGAGGAGGCGGTCAGGCTCGCCCGCGCGATGGAGGGCGACGGCCTCACCGAGCTGCACATCGTCAACGGGCTCCACCCGACGCTGCCGTGGCGCTACTACCCGAGGTCGCTGCGGGCGCTCAAGGAGGCGCTGCCGGAGCAGGTCTCACTCAAGGCGTTCACCGCGACCGAGATCCACCACTTCGAGACCATCTCGGGGCTGTCCGCGTCCGAGATCCTCGACGAGTTGATCGACGCCGGCCTGGAGTCGCTCACCGGCGGCGGCGCGGAGATCTTCGACTGGGAGGTCAGGCAGCACATCGTCGACCACGCCACCCACTGGGAGGACTGGTCCCGCATCCACCGGCTCGCGCACGCCAAGGGCCTGAAGACGCCCTGCACCATGCTCTACGGGCACATCGAGGAGCGCCGGCACCGGGTCGACCACGTGCTGCGGCTGCGCGAACTCCAGGACGAGACCGGCGGGTTCCAGGTCTTCATCCCGCTGCGCTACCAGCACGACTTCGTGGACATGAAGGACGGCAAGATCCGCAACCGGCTCCAGGCCAGGACGACGATGGCCTCCGGAGCCGAGGCGCTGCGCACCTTCGCCGTCTCCCGGCTGCTGTTCGACAACGTGCCGCACGTCAAGGTCTTCTGGGTGATGCACGGCGTGCAGACCGCCCAGCTCGCGCTCCAGCACGGCGCCGACGACATGGACGGCTCGGTCGTCGAATACAAGATCACGCACGACGCGGACGACTTCGGCACCCCCGACAAGCTCACCAGGGACGACCTGCTGGAGCTGATCAGGGACGCCGGGTTCCGGCCCGTCGAGCGCAACACCCGCTACGAGGTGGTCCGCGAGTACGAGGGGCCGGACCCGGCCCGCCGCGAGTCCCCCCAGCCGATGCGGGCGTGAGGCCATGAGCGAGACCGTGACCGCACCCCCCACCACGCCCGCGCCGCGCGGCCCCCGCGAGGGCTGGCCGCACTTCGTGCTCGACCCGGCGCCCACCGCCGAGCTGTCCGAGGCGATCGCCGTGCTGTGGGCCGACGTGACCAACGCCGGCGGCGCCGTGGGCTTCGTGCCCACGGTCACCCCCGAGGAGGTGCGCCCCGCGCTGCGCCAGCACCTGGTCGGCATGGCCGAGGGCACCACCCGGCTGCTGATCGGCGCCAACGACCGGGGCCAGCCCGTCGCCACCGCGTTCCTGCGCCGCAACACGCACCGGCTGATGCGGCACTGGCTGTGGCTGAGCACCGTGATGGTGCACCCCGACTGGCAGGGGCGCGGCGCCGGCCGCGAGCTGATGGCGGCGGCCGCCTCGGCGGCCCGCGCCATCGACCCCGAGGTCACCGGGCTGCGGCTGACCTGCCGTGGCGGGCTCGGCCTTGAGCGCTTCTACACCTCCTGTGGCTACCAGGAGGTGGGCCGGGTGCCGGACGCGATCCGGGTCGGGGAGAACGAGTTCCGGGACGACGTCACCCTGTGGCTTCCCCTGGGCTGAGGCGGAGGAGACCGAGATGCCCGAGGGCGACCAGCGCGAGAAGCGAACCGCGCGCGACGAGCGGACCGAACGGCTGCCGGAGCAGCGGCGCCCGGACGCCGGCCCGCACGAGGACGAGCAGGATGGCCAGGACGACAGGGAGGCACCGATGACCGCCGACACCGCCGGCGCCGAGGCCGGCTCCACCCGGTCGGCGACGCTGCGCTACACCGCCCTCCGCTTCGCGGTCTTCGCGGGCTGCTTCGTGGTCATCGCGGTGCTCGCCTATGTCGGCGTCGTGCCCGAGTCCTTCGGCACCGCCAACCCGCTGTGGCTGGTGATGCTCTCGCTGGTTGTCTCGGCCCCCATCAGCCTGGTGCTGCTGCGCGGCCAGCGGGACCAGATGTCCCAGCAGCTGGCGCCCCGCGTGGAGCGGGCCAAGGCGCGGCTGAGCGCCAACCAGGGCATGGAGGACGACGTCGCCTGACCCGGTGCTGCCGCCCGCCGGCGCTCGGCCGGGACGTCGGGCCGGGACGTCGGGCCGGGACGTTCGGCCGGACTGTGACCGAAACGACGCCCCGCCGTGGAATCCCGTTCCCCGGTGGGGCGTTGACGTGGGGCGGCGGACCCGAGCGCGGCCGGCGGGCCGTCGAGCGCTGTCCACGGCCATGACGCGTCGAAGGAGGGGTGCTACCGTGCACCGCATGAAGACCGCAGCCGCGCCCGCTCCTCTGGTGAGCGTTCCGCTTGTCGCGCGCCTGCACATCGATCTCTGCCGCTGCCTCACCGCGGCCTGTCGCTGACACCTTCGTACCCCCCGAGAGTTCGGCGCCCCGGCACGACCCGAGCCCGCCCCCGGTTGGGGGCGGCCGCTGTGTGCGGCCCCGATCCGGGCCCCGTTCGTCGTCCCGATCCCCCTTCATTCCCGACCGGAGTGTTCCTGTGTCCTCCTCGTCCCCTGCGGAGCCCTCGCCCTCCGCGCAGTCCCCCGAGGGTTCTCCCGCGAACTCCCCCGCGCCGCCCGAGCGGCGCCGCATATCCCTGCCGCCGTTCTGGGCG
The DNA here is from genome assembly GCF_003696235.1 of Streptomyces triticirhizae. Taxonomy (GTDB): domain Bacteria; phylum Actinomycetota; class Actinomycetes; order Streptomycetales; family Streptomycetaceae; genus Streptomyces; species Streptomyces triticirhizae. The sequence goes on along the minus strand of NZ_RFFJ01000079.1, from coordinate 7,021 downwards.
CAGATCCTGGCCGGCCTCGTCCTCGGCGTGGTGCTCGGCTGGGTGGCCCGTGAGTGGTCTGTCGACTGGCTGAGCCGGACCCTCGACGAGATCGGCGGCATCTTCGTCCAGCTGCTGCGGCTGGCGGTCGGACCGCTGGTGTTCTTCGCCATCGCGGTCTCGATCACCAACCTCCGCAAGGTCTCCAACGCCGCCAGGCTCGCGGCCCAGACCCTGCTCTGGTTCCTGATCACCTCGCTGATCGCGGTGGCCATCGGCCTGACCATCGGGCTGGTCACCAACCCCGGCTCCGGCTCCAACCTGACGCCGGCCGACGGGTTCGCGCCGGAGAGCAAGGGCTCCTGGCTGGACTTCCTGACCGGGATCGTCCCGACCGACGTGATCACCCCGTTCACCGAACTCAACGTGCTCCAGATCGTGTTCATCGCCGCCGCCGTGGGCGTGGCCGCGCTGAAGCTGGGCGAGCGGGCGCTGCCGCTGGTCACCTTCGGCGAGACCACGCTGACGCTGCTCCAGAAGGTGCTGTGGTGGATCATCCGGCTGGCGCCGCTGGGCACCCTCGGTTTGATCGGCCGGGCCATCGACCAGTACGGCTGGGACCTGTTGAGCGACTACGCGACGTTCACCGTGGACGTCTACGTCGGCTCACTGCTGGTGCTGTTCGGCGTCTACCCGCTGCTGCTGTGGCTGGTCGCCAGGGCCAACCCGCTCCAGTTCTTCCGGGGCGCCTGGCCGGCGATCCAGCTGGCGTTCGTCTCCCGCTCCTCGGTCGGCACGCTGCCGGTCACCCAGAAGGTCACCGAGCGCCTGGGCGTGCCCAAGGAGTACACATCCTTCGCGGTGCCGTTCGGCGCCACCACCAAGATGGACGGCTGCGCCGCGATCTACCCGGCGCTGGCGGCGATCTTCGTGGCGGAGATCTTCGGCGTCAGCCTGGGCGCGCAGGACTACGTGCTGATCGCCTTCGTCTCGGTGATCGGTTCGGCGGCGACGGCCGGGCTCACCGGCGCCACGGTGATGACCACGCTGACCCTCTCCACGCTGGGCCTGCCCCTGGAGGGCGTGGGTCTGCTGCTGGCCATCGACCCGATCCTGGACATGATCCGCACCGCGACCAACGTCGCCGGCCAGGCCACCGTGCCGGTGATCGTGGCCGCCAGGGAGGGCATCCTGGACCGGGAGGCGTACGACTCGGCGACCAGCTTCGAGATCAACGAAGCGGACGTCGAGCCGGCCTCGGCCGGCCGGCGGAACCCGCCGCCCAGGCCCAGGGAGGCCACCGCCTGACGGCGGCGGGCCCCGAGGCGCGCACCGCGCGGAACGACCCCAACGGCCCCGGCCGGCACGCTCGTTGTGCCGGCCGGGGCCGTTCTGTCCGTCGTCCCGTCCGTCGTCCCGTCCGCCGCGCCGTCCGCCGCGCCGTCCGTCGTTCGGTCCGCCGTGTCGGGCGGCGCGGGGCCCGGCGCGGGCGGCGGACGGCGTGCGCCCCGGGGGAGCACGCCCGGCCATCCCATGCATCACGTGAACCCCCCCGATGTGTGTGTGAACCCCCTTGTGCTCGTTCCCTCAAGGGGTCTGTCCCCTCTTGACTGGTTGATAGCCGAACTGGTTCCGATGGGCGTCCGTCGCCCGCACGTCATCGAGCCGGCCGATCGAGGGGGAGACCATGACGTCGCCGGAGACGAGCGGAACGCCGCACCTGGTCGGGCCGCCCCTGGCGGTCCGCGAGCCGGCCGTGCTGTCCGGCGGCTACCGCTTCCGTTCGATCACCCTGATCGCCGACTACCCCGACACCCCGGCGGCGGCCCGGCACACCGCGCGCCTGGTGCTGGGCGAATGGGGGTTGGCCGGCCTCGCCGACGACGTGGAGCTGTGCGTCTCCGAGCTGGTGGGCAACGCGATCCACCACGCGGCCCCGGACGGCCGCCGGGTCCAACTCGCCGGCGAACGGCGGGTGGTGGTCGCGTTCCGCTACTGGCCGCGCTCGCTGTTCGTCGAGGTCTCGGACGAGGACTCCACGCCGCCGACCCTCCCGGCGGGCGACCCGGTCGACCCCTCGCCGGGCTCGGAGGACGCCCTGCTGGCCGAGGGCGGCCGTGGGCTGTTCATCGTGCAGAGCCTCGCGGACGCCACCTGGTGGGCGCCGGCCGACCAGGGCGGCAAGAGCGTCTTCTGCCGATTCGATCTCGCGGAGGAACGGGAGAGGTCGTTCGAAACCCGCTTCACAAGCGGAGGTTGACATTCCGTCGGGAACCGGCCGCACCCAACTCCCGTGCGGTGACGAAAAGTAGCGCCCGGAGTGAGACGGCACACCCGCCGGAGCGGCTCGACGGCGGGAGTGCCGTATGGTCAGAACTCTGACGTGGGCACGCCCCGCCCGCAAGAGGACAACCGGCGTTCCGGATGTGACCCCCGTCGCACCGGGGGGAGTTGACATCCGGGGGAACGAACCGGGCGAACCCGCACCCGCCCGTGGCGGAACGGTGAAACCCCCGGTCAGCGCGTCCGGGCGCGCGGCAGAATGCACCCACTCCGCCCTGCCCAGGGCGGTGACGGGAGGACCGCGATGCCGCACGCCCCGCTGGAGACCACAGCGACGCGCAGATTCACGCCAGAGCTGCACCGGGTGAACGGGAGGGTGGTGGCCGTGGCCACCCCGCCCCTGGGCCCCCCGCCGGAGCGGGGCAGCCTGGCCGACATCCCCTTTGTCAACGCGCTGGCCACGCCGGACCGGCCGCTTCTCAGCCGCCGTGCCACGGACGGGAGTTGGCGGGATGTCACCGCCGCAGCGTTCGCGGAGGAGGTCACCTCGCTTGCCAAGGGACTGGTGGCGCACGGCCTGCGCCCCGGCGACCGGCTGGCCGTGATGTCCCGCACCCGCTACGAGTGGACCCTGCTGGACTTCGCCGCCTGGGCCGCCGGCCTGGTCCCCGTGCCGATCTACCCCGAGTCGTCGGCGGAGCAGCTCAGTTGGATGCTGCACGACTCGGGCGCGCGGGCCTGCGTCGTGGAGGGCGCCGAGGAGGCGCGCCGGCTGAGCGCCGTCCGCCAGGAGCTGGCCGGCGTCGAACACGTCTGGCAGCTGACCGCGCTGGGCGCGGGCCAGGGCGGCGTGCTCGGCCAGATCGCCAACGCCGGGCGGCAGTTGCCCGACCGGGTCGTCATCGAGAACCGGGAACGCCTCGCCCCGCACCACGCCGCGACCCTCGTCTACACATCGGGCACCACCGGGCTGATCAAGGGCTGCGTGCTCACCCACGGCAACCTGATGGCCGAACTCGACGCCGCCATCGAGCTGTTCGCCCCGGTCTTCCACCCCGAGCCGGACCCGGATCAGCCCGAACAGGAGCCGCCCAGCACCCTGTTGTTCCTGCCGATGGCCCATGTGCTGGGCCGCGTCGCCGCGTTGGCCTGCGTGCGGGCCCGGGTGCGCCTCGGGCACGCCCCGAACCCGGCCGCCGCCGAGCTGACGGCCGACCTCGCCGCGTTCCGCCCCTCGTTCCTCTTCGCGGTGCCGCACCTGCTGGAGAAGGTCTTCAACACCGCCCGGGCCAGCGCGGAGACCGCCGGCCGGGGCGGCGCCTTCGACCGTGCCGCGCGGATCGCCCGCCGCTTCGGCGCCGCCGGCGAACGGGCCGGGGGCGAGCGGGCCGCCGAGGACGACGGCAGGCCGGGCATGGGGCTGCGGGCCGCGCGCTCGCTCTACGAGCCGCTGGTCTACCGCCGGATCAGGGAGCGGCTCGGCGGCCGGCTGCGCCATGTGGTGTGCGGGGGCGCGCCGTTGAGCCGCCGGTTGGCGACCTTCTTCGAGGGCATCGGGGTCGGCGTCCACGAGGGCTACGGCCTCACCGAGACCTCGGCCGCCGCCACCGTCAACGCGCCGGGCGCCGGCCGGCTCGGCACCGTCGGCCTGCCGCTGCCCGGCACCGCCGTGCGGATCGCCAGGAGCGGCGAGGTGCTGGTGCGCGGGCCTCAGGTCTTCGCCGGCTACTGGGACGGCGAGTACGGGCGGGTGGTGCCCGGCACCGACGCGGAGGGCTGGTTCGCCACCGGCGACCTGGGCGCCCTGGACGAGGACGGCCACCTGACGGTGATCGGGCGGCAGAAGGACCTGATCATCACGGCGGACGGCCGGACCGTGCCGCCCGAGCCGGTCGAGGAGGCGCTGCGGGCCCACCCGCTGGTCGGGCACTGCCTGGTGGTCGGCGACCAACTCCCGTACCTGACCGCCCTGATCACCCTGGACCCCGAAGGGCTGGCGCACTGGCGCACCCTCCACGACCGGCCCAGGACGCCGGCCGCACGCCTGGTGGACGACCCCGCGCTGCTGGCCGACGTGGCCGAGGCCGTGGCCGCCGCCGAGCGGGCCGTCCCCGAGGCCGGGCCCATCCGGCGCTTCCGGGTGCTACCGCAGGACTTCACCGTCGACGCCGGGCAGCTGACCCCGTCCCTCAGGGTCCGCCGCTCGGCGGTCCTCCACGACTACGCGGACGTTCTCGACGAGCTGTACCCGGCCGAGGAGATCGCCGGGGAGATCCCCGGGGAGATCGCCAGGGAGTGAGGGCCCCGGAAAAGCTAAGAAGCCCCTGCCAGCGGACAGGGGCTTCTCGTGTTGTACGCCGAAGAATCGGGCGTTCAGACCACGCTGACGTTCTCAGCCTGGGGACCCTTCGGACCCTGGGTGACATCGAAAGTCACGGTCTGGCTCTCCTCAAGAGAACGGAAACCGGTGGCGTTGATAGCGGAGTAGTGGACGAAGACATCAGGGCCGCCGCCATCCTGGGCGATGAAACCAAAGCCCTTCTCGGCGTTGAACCACTTGACGGTCCCGGTAGCCATAAGCCCTCCCTGGGCCTAAAAGGGTCGCCCTGCTCCAGAACCTGCATGAAGCCTGAAAACGACGAAAGCCCGCGGTCACATGCTCCGCAGGCTCGTACTGCAAGGGAAACCAAACTGCAACTCGGCGCGAGCCTAGCACGGGGTGTGCACGCCCGGAAGAGCAGAGATCACCCATCGGGTGGTCCTGTCCCTGAACGTTGGCTCGCACGGTCTCAGGCGTACCCTCCCTAAGGTGACTACACACCACCCAGGTCGCCCTCGTGTCGGACACATCCAGTTCCTCAACTGCCTCCCCCTCTACTGGGGCCTCGCCAGGACGGGCAGTCTGCTGGACCTGGAGCTGGCCAAGGACACGCCGGAGCGGCTGGGTGAGCGGCTGGTCGCCGGCGAGCTGGACCTCGGTCCCGTCTCCCTCATGGACTACCTCAGGCACGCCGACGAGCTGGTCCCGCTCTCCGACATCGCGGTGGGCTGTGACGGCCCGGTGATGTCCTGCGTGATCGTCTCCCAGGTGCCGCTGGAGCGGCTGGACGGCGCCCGCGTCGCGCTGGGCTCCACCTCCCGCACCTCGGTGCGGCTGGCCCGGCTGCTGCTGTCCGAGGCGTACGGCGTCGCGCCCGACTACTACACCTGCCCGCCCGACCTGGGGCTGATGATGCGGGAGGCGGACGCCGGCGTGCTGATCGGCGACGCCGCGCTGCGCGCCTCGCTGCACGACGCGCCCCGGCTGGGCCTTGAGGTCCACGATCTGGGCGCGATGTGGCACGCGTGGACGGGCCTGCCGTTCGTCTTCGCCCTCTGGTGCGTGCGGCGCGACTATCTCGCCGAGCACCCGGAGATGGTGCGCGAGGTGCACCGCGCGTTCCTCTCCTCCCGCGACCTGTCGCTGACCGAGGTCACCAAGGTGGCCGAGCAGGCCGCGCGGTGGGAGGACTTCGACGCCTCGGTGCTGGAGCGGTACTTCACCACCCTCGACTTCCGGCTGGGCGAACGGCAGTTGGCCGGGATCGCCGAGTTCGCGCGCCGGGTGGGCCCCGGTGACGCGCTGGACGTGGCCCCGCTGGAGCCGCTGCCCGCCCCGGAGCCGCGCTGATGGAGCCGTTGACGCCGGACGATCCGTCCTCGGTGGGCGCCTACCGGCTGCTGGGCCGGCTGGGGCGCGGCGGGATGGGCCGGGTGTATCTGGGGCGCAGCGCCGGCGGGCGGACCGTGGCGGTCAAGCTGGTGCACCCGCACATCGCGGCCGATCAGCGGTTCCGGACCAGGTTCGCGCGGGAGGTCGCCGCCGCCCGGCTGGTCGGCGGCGAGTGGACGGCGCCGGTGCTGGACGCCGACCCGGAGGCCGAGGTGCCGTGGGTGGCCACCGGCTATGTGGCCGGCCCCGACCTGGCGCGCGCGGTGGCCGCGCACGGCCCGCTGCCGGAGCGCGCGGCGCGCGCCCTGGGCGCCGGGCTGGCCGAGGGGCTCGCGGCGGTTCACGCGCGGGGCCTGGTGCACCGGGACGTCAAGCCGTCCAACGTGCTGCTGGCGCTGGACGGGCCCCGGCTGATCGACTTCGGCATAGCCAGGGCCACCGAGGCCGGCGCCACCACCCAGCTGACCACCACCGGCGTCTCGGTGGGCTCGCCCGGCTACATGTCGCCCGAGCAGGCGCTCGGCGAGGAGCTGGGGCCGGCGACGGACGTGTTCTCCTTCGGCGCGGTGCTGGCCTTCGCCGCCGGCGGCCGGCCGCCGTTCCCCGGCAGCGGCGTGGCCCAGCTGCTCTACCGGGTGGTGCACGAGCCGCCCCAACTCGACGCGGTGCCCGAGGCGTTGCGCCCGCTGGTCGCGGCCTGTCTGGAGAAGCGGCCGGATGACCGGCCGCTGCCGGGCGAGGTGGCGCGGGCCTGCGCCGGGGAGGCGAACGCGGCGAGCCTGGTCGGACCGGGGTGGCTGCCGCAGCCGCTGGTGGAGGAGGTCAGCCGGCTGGCGGTGGCGCTGCTCGACCTCGACGCGGGCGGCTCGGCCGGCGGCCGGGTCGATCCCCGCGACGCGCTCCGGGACCCCCGGGCGGCCACGCCGGCCGCCCCGTACCGGGCGCCGGACGCCGCGACCCGGGACGGCAGGACCCCGCCCTCGACGCCCACCGCGTCCGCCGGACACACGCCGGCCGGGCCCGCGACGCCTCCAGCGGCCGGGACGC
>NZ_RFFJ01000078.1 GCF_003696235.1 Streptomyces triticirhizae | reverse complement strand
GGCCGGTTCGCCGAACGCTGCGCCGAGGCGGCGCCCGGCGTGGTGGCCGCCCCGCTGGGCAGCCACCCGGCGCTCGCCCGGCTGCTGCTGCACCGCTACGACCAGGCGTGCGGCGCCTGGCGCGCGCCCGCGCTGGCGGCCACGACCGGCTGAGGCGGCGCCCGGCCGGCGCGTTACGGTCGAGGCATGGTCGAGGGCACGGCGAACGGCACGGTGAACGGCGCGGTCGGGGACGGCGGCGCGGGCGGCTACGACCCGCACGCCGCCGAGCGGTTCGACCCCGAGCCGGACAAGCGCCCGGGACGCACCGCGTTCCAGCGGGACCGGGCCCGGGTGCAGCACTCGTCCGCGCTGCGCCGGCTGGCCGGCAAGACGCAGGTGGTGACGCTCGACGAGGCCGCCACCCGCCAGGACTGGGACGCCGCGCCCCGCACCCGGCTGACCCACTCGCTGGAGTGCGCCCAGATCGGCCGCGACCTGGGCGCCGCCCTCGGCTGCGACATGGACGTCGTGGAGGCCGCCTGCCTGGCGCACGACCTGGGGCACCCGCCGTTCGGCCACAACGGGGAGCGGGTGCTGGACCGGGTGGCCGCCGACTGCGGCGGCTTCGAGGGCAACGCGCAGTCGCTGCGGCTGCTGACCCGTCTGGAACCCAAGCGGCTCACCGACGCCGGCGACGGCGCGGGCCTGCGCTCCTTCGGGCTCAACCTGACCCGCGCCACCCTGGACGCGGCCACCAAGTACCCCTGGCCGCGCGGCGGTCAGCCCGGGAACCCGTCGTCGCCCAAGTACGGGGTGTACGACGACGACCTGCCCGTCTTCGGCTGGCTGCGCGGGGGCGCGCCCGAGGGCCGGCGCTGCTTCGAGGCGCAGGTGATGGACTGGGCCGACGACGTGGCGTACTCGGTCCACGACGTGGAGGACGGCCTGCACGCGGGCCATCTGGACCCGGCGGCGCTGCTGGCCGCCCCGGAGCGGGAGGCGGTCTTCGAGGTCGCCGCGAAGCGCTACGCGCCGTCCGGGGTGGCCGAGGCCGAGCTGGCCGAGGCGCTGGACCGGCTGCTGGCGCAGGAGTGGTGGCCGCACGGCTACGACGGGGGCGCGCTGGCACAGGCCCGGCTGAAGGACGCCACCAGCCAGCTGATCGGCCGGTTCTGCCTGGCCGCCGAGCGGGCCACCCGGGAGCGGTTCGGCCCGGGGCCGCTGCGCCGCTACGGGGCCGACGTGGTGGTGCCGCGCGGGACGCGGCTGGAGTGCGCGGTGCTGAAGGCGGTGGCGGACGTTCATGTGATGCAGCGTCCGGAGCACGCGCGGGCGCGCGGCGAACAGCGCGCGCTGCTGGAGGAGTTGTGCGAGGCGCTGCGCCACCGCGCGCCCGAGGGCCTCGACCCGCAGTACCGGGCGCTGTTCGCGGCGGCAGGCGACGACCGGGCGCGGCTGCGGGTGCTGGTCGACCAGGTGGCGGCGCTGACCGACTCGGCCGCCCGCGCCCGGCACGCGCGCCTGACAGGCTGACATCCCCCTTCCGGTGTCGCCCGAGGTGGGGCAGGCTCCTTGGGGGTGGACAAGGCCGCTGGGAGGAATGCGCGTGGACGGGACACGGACGTTCGTGATCATCGGCGGAGGGCTGGCGGGCGCCAAGGCGGCCGAGACCCTCCGCGCCGAGGGCTTCGGCGGGCGGGTCATACTCCTGGGCGACGAACACGAACAGCCCTACGAGCGGCCCCCGTTGTCCAAGGACTACCTGGCCGGGCGCGCCGACCGGCAGAGCGTCTTCGTGCATCCCGCCGGCTGGTACGCGGCCCACCGCGTCGAGCTGCACCTGGGGCAGCCGGCGGTGGCGATCGACCGCGAGCGGCGCGAGGTCAGGCTGGGCGACGGCACCCGACTGCCCTACGACCGGCTGCTGTTGGCGACCGGCGCCGAGCCGCGCCGGCTGGGCATCCCCGGCACCGAGCTGGCGGGCGTGCACCATCTGCGGCGGCTGGCGCACGCCGACCATCTGCGCGGGGCGCTGACCGGGCCCGGCCGGGACGAGGACCCGCTGGTGATCGCGGGCGCCGGCTGGATCGGCCTGGAAGTGGCGGCGGCCGCGCGGGAGTTGGGCGTTCCCGTGGTGGTGGTCGAGCCGGAGCCGGGGCCGCTGCACCGGGTGCTGGGGCCCGAGCTGGGCGAGGTGCTGGCCGGGCTGCACGCCGAGCACGGGGTGACGTTCCGCTTCGGCGACCGGCTGGCGGCGATCGAGGGCCGGGACGGGATCGTCGCCGGGGTGCGCACCGAGGGCGGCGAGCGGCTGCCGGCCCGCGCGGTGCTCGCCGCGATCGGCGCCAGGCCGCGCACCGCGCTGGCCGCCTCGGCCGGCCTGGAGCTGGCGGACGAGGGCGTCGGCGGCATCGCCGTGGACGCCTCGCTGCGCACCAGCGACCCCGCGATCTTCGCCGCCGGCGACGTCGCGGCCCAGGAGCTGGGCAGCGGCCCCGACCGGCGGCGCGTCGAGCACTGGGCCAACGCGCTGCACGCCGGTCCCGCGGCCGCCCGCGCGATGCTGGGCCGCGAGGTGGTCTTCGACCGGGTGCCGTACTTCTTCTCCGACCAGTACGACATGGGCCTGGAGTACTCGGGCTGGGCGCCGGCCGGCGACTACGACCGGGTGGTGTGGCGCGGCGACCGGGAGCGGCGGACCTTCGTCGCGTTCTGGCTGCGCGGCCGGCGGGTGCTGGCCGGCCTCTCGATGAACGTGTGGGACGTCACCGACGCCGTGCAGCGGCTGGTGCGCTCCGGCCGCGAGGTCGACCCGGAGGCGCTGGCCGACCCGGGCGTCCCGCTGGCCGGGCTGCTCGGCGAGAACCCGGTCGAGGAGGCCGAGCGGCCCGAGCAGGCGAGATCCGGCCAGGGGGGTTAGAAAGGGGACGAGGTCCATCCGGCCTCGACGACGTTCCCCTCCGGGAGGTGCGGTGCCCACCGAGAGTCCCTCGCAGCGGACCGTCTCCCGGCTGGTCGAGGCCGCGACGGCGGCCCCCTCGCTGCACAACGCGCAGCCGTGGCGGTTCCACTATCTGGCCGAGAGTGGGCGCCTGGAGCTGCGGGCCGCGATGGACCGCTGCCTGCCGCACTCCGACCCGCACGGCCGGGCGCTGCACATGGGCTGCGGCGCGGCCCTGCTGAACCTGCGGGTCGCCGCCGCCGAAGCCGGCTGGTGCGCCGCGTTCCGGGTGCTGCCCGACCCCCACGACCCGAGGCTGCTGGCCACGGTGCGGCCGCACCGCCTCGACGCCGCCGCCGACCCGGAGCAGGAGCGGGAGCTGGCGGCGCTGGCCGCGCTCGCCGAGCAGATCCCGCGCCGCCACACCAGCCGCCAGCCCTACGCCGACGACCGGGTGCCCGACCCGGTGCGCGGCGAGCTGCGGGCGGCGGCCGAACGGGAGGGCGCGCGGCTGCTGTTCGCCTCGCCCTGGCACGCGCCGGCGGTGCTGGACCTGGCCAGGGACGCGGAGGGCCGGGACTTCTCCGACCCTGGGCGGCTGGCCGAGCTGGCCGAGTGGACCGAGGTGGACGCCGAGCGCGACTCGCCGCCCGGCGACCAGGCCCACCAGCCGTCCCCGGTACGGGACTTCGCCGGCCGCCGGGCGCCCGCCGAGCGGCTGCCCGCCGGCGAGGAGGGCCCGCCGCCGCAGCTGGCGCTGCTGTCCACGGTCGAGGACCGCCCGGCGGACTGGGTGCGGGCCGGGCAGGCGTTGGAACGGGCGCTGCTGGTGGCCACGGCCCACTCGCTGTCGGCCGCGGTCAGCTCCGAGTCGCTGGCCTGGACGGAGCTGGGCTGGACGGCGCGCGACCCGCTGCTGCCCGCCGGCCAGGTGCACGCCGTGCTGCGGCTCGGCTACGGCGGTCCGGCCTCGCCCACCCCGCGCCGCCCGCTCCACCAGGTGTTGGACATCCGCTGAGGCGGGTCAGGGCCGGGGCACGTTGCGGAGGTTGGAGCGGGCCAGCTGAGCCATCCGGCCGACGCCGCCGTCGAGGACCATCTTCCCGGCGGACAGCGCGAAGCCGGTGACCATCTCGGCCTTGATCTTGGGTGGGATGGAGAGCGCGTTGGGGTCGGTGACGATGTCGACCAGCGCCGGGCCCCTGTGCTTGAGCGCGTCCCGCAGCGCCTTCCGCAGCTCCTTGGGCTTCTCCACCCGGCTGGCGCGCACCCCGACCGCCTCCGCCATCGCCGCGAAGTCCGGGTTGCGGTAGCCGGTGCCGAACGCGGGCAGCCCGCCGACCATCATCTCCAACTCGACCATGCCCAGCGAGGAGTTGTTGAAGAGGATCACCTTCACCGGCAGGTCGTACTGGACCAGCGTCAGGAAGTCGCCCATCAGCATGGTGAAGCCGCCGTCGCCCGACATCGAGATCACCTGGCGCTTCCGGTCGAGGAACTGGGCGCCGATGGCCTGCGGCAGCGCGTTGGCCATCGAGCCGTGCCGGAACGAGCCGATCACCCGCCGCTTCCCGTTGGGCGTCAGATAGCGCGCGGCCCACACGTTGCACATCCCGGTGTCCACGGTGAAGACGGCGTCCTCGGACGCCTCCTCGTCCAGCACGAACGCCGCGTACTCCGGGTGGATCGGGGTGTGCCGCTCCACCCTGCGGGTGTAGGCGTGCACCTTGCCCTCCAGGGCGTCCACGTGCTTCTTCAACATCCGGTCCAGGAACCGGCGGCTGCTCTTCTCCTTCACCCGGGGCGTCAGACAGCGCAGTGTCTCGCGCACGTCGCCCCACACGCCGAGGTCCAGCTTGGAGCGCCGCCCCAGGTGCTCGGGCCGCACGTCGACCTGGACGATCCGCACGTCGTCGGGGAGGAACGCGTTGTACGGGAAGTCGGTGCCCAGCAGCATCAGCAGGTCGCACTCGTGGGTCGCCTCGTAGGCCGCGCCATAGCCCAACAGGCCGCTCATCCCGACGTCGTACGGGTTGTCGTACTGGATGTACTCCTTGCCGCGCAGCGCGTGCCCGACCGGGGACTTGACCTTCTCGGCGAACGCCATCACCTCCTCGTGCGCGCCGGCCACCCCGTGGCCGCAGAAGAGGGTGACGCGCCGGGCCTGGTCCACCATCTCCACGAGCCGGTCGATCTGTTCGTCGGAGGGGCGGACGGTGGGCCTGGCGGTGACCAGCGCGTGCTCCTCGGCCTGCTCGGGGACCTGCTGGGCGGCGATGTCGCCGGGCAGCGCCACCACGCTGACCCCGCCCCTGCCGATGGCGTGCTGGATCGCGGTCTGGAGCACCCGGGGCATCTGCTGGCGGTTGGAGATCAGCTCGCAGTAGTGGCTGCACTCCACGAAGAGCCGCTCCGGGTGGGTCTCCTGGAAGTAGCTGGTGCCGATCTCGGCGCTGGGGATGTGCGAGGCCAGCGCCAGCACCGGGGCCATCGAACGGTGCGCGTCGTACAGGCCGTTGATCAGGTGCAGGTTGCCCGGGCCGCAGGAGCCGGCGCAGGCGGCCAGCACGCCGGTGAGCTGGGCCTCGGCGCCGGCGGCGAAGGCGGCGGTCTCCTCGTGGCGGACCTGGACCCAGTCGATGTTCTTGGTCCTGCGCACCGCGTCGACCACCGGGTTGAGGCTGTCGCCGACCACCCCGTACAGCCGTCTCACCCCGGAGCGCACCAGCGTGTCCACCAGCTGCTCCGCCACCGTCTGCTTGGCCATGGCCATCGACCACCTCTCGGACGTTCCTGCCGACAAGTGGGCAATTTATCCCGAACTACATGAATTACTTGGCTTATCCGGAAAGGGCGGTTTTCCGGGCGAGGACCAGATGCGGCCCCACGCCTTCGATCACGAACTCCTCGCCCACCACGGCGAATCCCTGCCGCTCGTAGAAGCCGCGCGCCTCGGTGCGTCCGTTGCACCACAGCAGCGCGGCCCCGCGTTCGGCCGCCACCTCGCTCGCGGCGTCCAGCACGGCGGCCCCGTAGCCGCGCCCGCGCACCGCCGGGTCGCTGGCCATGCCCCGGAACCGCCAGGCCGGGCCGGGCTCCCCCGGCAGCTCCCCTGCGAACGCCTCGGGAAAGGGGTCGGGGAAGAGCGTGACGCACGCCAACACCCCCGCCCCCTCGGGTGCGTAGGCCGCCAGGTGCACCGTGTCGGGCCGGGCGTCCTCGGCGAACTCGGCGCTCTCGACCGGCAGTCCAGGCCGCAGCACCGACCAGCGCAGCGGCAGGATCTCGGGGACGTCCACGACGGAGGTTCTGATCGTCACGCCGTCAACCTACCCCGGCCCCCGAAGGCCCCTGCTGGGGGGTCGGTGCCCCGCCGTAGACTGCGAACGTGGCGGGCAGGATCAACGACGAGGACGTGAAGGCGGTCAGGGACGCGGTCCCGATCGACGCCGTGGTCTCGGAGTACCTCCAGCTGCGGCCAGGCGGCGGGGGGAACCTCAAGGGCCTGTGCCCCTTCCACGACGAGAAGTCCCCCTCGTTCCACGTCAGCCCGAGCAAGGGCCTCTTCCACTGCTTCGGCTGCCAGGAGGGCGGGGACACCCTCGCCTTCGTGATGAAGATGGAGCACCTCTCCTTCTCCGAGGCCGTCGAGCGGCTCGCCGCCCAGGCCGGCATCACCCTCCGCTACGAGCAGGGCGGGTACGGCCCGGGCCGGCAGGCCGGGGAGCGCACCCGGCTGCTGGAGGCGCACCGCGCCGCCGCCCGGTTCTACGTCGAGAAGCTGGCCTCGCCCGAGGCCGAGATCGGCCGGGTCTTCCTGGCCGAGCGCGGCTTCGACCAGGCCGCCGCCGAGCACTTCGGCGTCGGGTACGCGCCCGCCGGCTGGGACCACCTGACGCGCTATCTGCGCGGCGCCGGCTTCAGCGACCGGGAGCTGCTCCTCGCCGGCCTCGCCCAGGACGGCAGGCGCGGCCCGATCGACCGCTTCCGGGGCCGGCTGATGTGGCCGATCCGCGACATCACCGGCGAGGTCGTCGGCTTCGGCGCCCGCCGGCTGCGCGAGGACGACAACGGCCCCAAGTACCTCAACACCCCCGAGACCCCGATCTACCGCAAGTCCCAGCTGCTCTACGGGATCGACCTGGCCAAGCGGGACATCGCCAACAACAACCGGGCCGTCGTCGTCGAGGGCTACACCGACGTGATGGCCTGCCACCTGGCCGGCGTCACCAACGCCATCGCCACCTGCGGCACCGCTTTCGGCGGCGAGCACGTCAAGATCCTCCGCCGGCTGCTGATGGACAGCTCCGACTCGCACCGCGCCGGCGAGGTGGTCTTCACCTTCGACGGCGACGCCGCCGGGCAGAAGGCCGCGCTGCGCGCCTTCGAGGACGACCAGAAGTTCGCCGCCTACACCTTCATCGCCGTCTCGCCCGGCGGGATGGACCCGTGCGAGCTGCGCATCGCCCAGGGCGACGAGGCCGTCAAGAGTCTGGTCGACACCCGCACCCCGCTCTTCGAGTTCGCCATCCGCTCCGTGGTCAACCGGCACAACCTGGACACCGCCGAGGGCCGCTCCACCGCCCTGGAGCACGCGGCGCCCCTCGTCGCCCAGATCAAGGACACCGCCATCCGGCACGAGTACGCGGTCCGGCTCGCCGGGCTGGTCGGCATCCCCGACGAGCGCTTCGTGGTGCGCAGGGTCGGGCAGTTGGCCCAGTGGAGCCGGCAGCGCCAGCAGCAGCGCGGCGGCGGCCGGGGCGCCCCGCCGGCGCCCGTCGCCTCGGGGCCCGTTCCCGCCCAGGGCCCCGCGCCCGGCGGGCCCGCGCTCACCCTGCGGAACCCGGCGCACCTCGGGGAGCGCGAACTGCTCAAGGTCGCCCTCCAGTTCCCCGAGCTGGTCTCGCCCGCGTTCGACGCCTACGGCGAGGACGAGTTCACCGCCCCGCCCTACGCCGTGGTGCGCCGCGTCATCATGGACGCCGGCGGCGTCGCCTCGGCCGACGACAGCTATCTGGACCGGGTCAGGGAGGCCGCGCCCGACGACGCGGTGCGGGTGCTGATCAACGAGCTGGCCGTCGAGCCGCTCCAGGTCGGCCGGCGACGGCAGCGCGAGATGGACGCCTACGCCGGCTCCCGGCTCGTCCAGGTGCGGCTCGCCGCCGTCAACCGCCGCCTGACGCAGCTGGAGTCCGACGCCCGCCGCGCCGAGGCCCAGTCGGGGAACACCACGGCCGCCGAGGTGCGGCAGGAGCTGTGGACGCTCCAGCAGTACGCGACGGCCCTGCGCGAGCGCGGCGTCGAGGCGCTGTACGCGGTCTGAACGCGCCGCCGTACGCGGTCTGAACGCGCGCCCGGGAGGCCGCCGTTCCGGGACGACCCATGACGAACCGGAACTGAACCGGAACCGAACGGGAACCGAACCGGAACAACAAAAAATAGTGGCCGCACGCATCTCGTGGCCGGAGTCAGGTGTACCTCACACTGGGGAACGGTGCCGCTCCGCTCCCACTGCGACCCTCATGGAGGTCGTCCACGTGCAGACCCCGACACTCAAGCGCGCGGCTCCCGCCGCCCCCCTCCCGCAGGAGCGGGAGGAGTACGCGGAGCGCCCGGCCGCCACCGCGCGAGCGGAGACGGGCGGCGGCTCGGCCAACGACCTGTTCCGCCAGTACCTGCGGGAGATCGGGCGGATACCGCTGCTCACGGCGGCCGACGAGGTCGAGCTGGCCAAGCGGGTGGAGGCCGGCCTGTTCGCCGAGGAACGGCTGAGCAGCGGCGCCGAACTCGACGAGCGACTGGCCCTGGACCTGGACCGGTTGGTCGTCAGGGGCCGGATGGCCAAGCGCCGGCTGATCGAGGCCAACCTGCGCCTGGTGGTCTCCGTCGCCAAGCGCTACGTGGGCCGTGGCCTGACCATGCTGGACCTGGTCCAGGAGGGAAACCTCGGGCTGATCAGGGCCGTTGAGAAGTTCGACTACACCAGGGGCTTCAAGTTCTCGACCTACGCCACCTGGTGGATTCGGCAGGCCATGTCCCGGGCCATCGCCGACCAGGCCCGCACCATCCGGGTGCCGGTGCATGTGGTGGAGCAGATCAACCGCGTGATCCGGGTGCAGCGGCGGGTCCTCCAGGAACGCGGCTACGAGCCGCAACCGGAGGAGGTGGCCGCCCTGTTGGGGCTCACCCCGGCCCGGGTCGGCGAGATCCTGCGGCTGGCCCAGGACCCGGTCTCGCTCCAGACCCCGATCGGCGACGAGGACGACGTGGCGCTCGGCGACCTGATCGAGGACGTGGACATCCCCTCGCCCGCCGAGTCCGCCGCGTTCCTGCTGCTGCGCGAGCAGTTGGAGGCGGTGCTCTCCACGCTGGGCGACCGGGAACGGCGGGTGGTCGAGCTGCGCTACGGCCTGCTCGACGGCAGGCCCCGCACGCTGGAGGAGATCGGCGGCCTCTTCGGCGTCACCAGGGAACGCATCCGCCAGATCGAACACAAGACGCTGGGCAAGCTCCGCGACCACACATACGCGGAACAACTGCGGGGCTATCTGGAGTAGTTCGGCGGCACTTCAGCCGGCCGAGACGAGGACGGCGCGGGCGGGCCCGACGAGGCCGTGCGCGCCGTCGCGCCCCTCGGGACCGATCAGCGGTGCCCGCAGGCCGGCCCGCCGCGCGCCCTCGACGGGGGAGGGACCGTGCCGGGCGTCGTGCCGTGGGACGTCGACGGAACGCTGGCCAGGCGTGCGGGCCGGGGGAGCGACTGCCTGGCCGAGGCGCTGTCGGACCTCGACCCCGACCACGGCGTGATGCTCGGCGACGACCCGGTGGCCGCCCGGCTCCCGCCCCGCGCGGGGTACCTGAGGGCCGGGCGGCCCCGGCCGCTCAGCCCAGCGCTCCGGGGTGGATCTCCTCGCGGACCGCCGCGTACTGCTGGCGGACCGCCGAGCCCACCGCCGACTCCTCCTCGTCCGGCTCGAACCGTTCGCCCTTCGCCGCCGCCCAGGCCGGCGGCTCCTCGGCGGTGAGCCGGCCCTCGTCGACGCCCTGCGCCCAGGCCGCCTGGCGCGCCGCGCCGAGCGCCGTGTAGTCGGCCGGCTCGGGAACGACGACCTCGGCGCCGAGCAGCGCCGGCGCCAGCGTCTTGACCGCCGGCAGGGTCGCCGCCTGGCCCAGCAGGAAGACCCGGTTGATCGCCACGCCCCGGCGGCGCAACACCTCGGCGGCGTCGGCCAGTCCGCAGAGCATCCCCTCGAAGGCCGCCCTCGCCAGGTGTTCGGGCTTCATGGACTCCCGGCGCAGCCCGGACAGGGTGCCGGCGGTGTGCGGAAGGTCGGGGGTGCGCTCGCCGGCCAGATAGGGCAGCAGCACCAGGCCGTGCGCGCCGGGCGTCGAGGTCAGGGCCAGCTCGGACAGCTCGGGCAGGTCGCGGCCGAGCAGTTCGGCGGTGCCGCGCAGCACCCGCGTCGCGTTGAGGGTGCGCACCATCGGCAGGTGGTGGCCGGTGGCGTCGGCGAAGCCGGTGATGGTGCCGCTCGGGTCGGTCAGCGCCTCGTGGTGCACCGCGCAGACCGATCCCGAGGCGCCGAGCGCGACCACCGCGTCGCCCCTGCCGACGCCCAGGCCGAGCGCGGCGGCCATGGTCTCGCCGGTGCCGGCGGAGATCAACAGGCCCTCTGGGGTGCGCCCGGCGGCCTCCGCCGGGCCCAACAGCTCGGGCAGGCTGACCGGATGGCCGATGGCCAGCTCGGCCAGCTCGTGGCGCCAGGTCCCGGAGACCGCCGACCAGTAGCCGGTGCCGGAGGCGCCGCCCCGGTCCGTCGTCCAGCGGCTCGGCCGGCCCAACAGCTGCCACACCAGCCAGTCCTGTGGCTGGAGCACATGGGTGGTGCGCCGCGCCGCCTCAGGCTCCTGGCTGGCCAGCCACCGCAGTTGGGCCACCGGGTGGGTGGCCTGCGGCACCGCGCCGACCGCCTCGGCCCAGGCGGCCTTGCCGCCCAGCGCGTCGACCAGGGCGAACGCCGCCGAGCGGGCCCGGTCGTCGGCGCCGGCCAGCGCCGGGCGCACCGGTCGGCCGTCGGCGTCCAGCGGGACCACGCTGTGGGGTTGGGCGGACACCCCGATCGCGGAGACCTCCTCCAGCATCCCTCCGTCGGCCGCCTCGCCCAGCGACAACAGCCAGGACTCGGGGGCGGCTTCGCCGGCCGGGTGCTGGGCGTGCCCCTGGCGGATGACCTCTCCGGTCTCCGCGTCACAGACGACGATGCGGGTGTAGGCGGACGAGCAGTCGAGGCCGGCGACGATTCCCATGAGTCCGAATGATGCCTCATCCGTTCGGGGGCCCGAGACACCCGGTCCGCGCTCTGACGGAGGCGGACCGGACCGGCTACCGGCCATAGCGGCCGGCCCCTCGGGGGCGTCCGGTCCCGCGCGCTCCCCGGTGCGCGGGACCCGACCCTCCCGTTCAACGGCCCCCTACGAACCGGCCTCGGTCGCCGGCCTGACCTCGCTCATCACCGCGGCCTCCGCCTGCTTGGCGGCGCGGCGTTCCATCAGGTTCCTGGCGACCGGCTCGGTCCACCGGGCGGCCAACGGGCCCAGGATCACCAGGATCAGCACATAGGCGGTGGCGACCGGCGCGATCCGTGGCTCGGTCGCCGTCGCCAGCCCGGCGATCACGATGGAGAACTCCCCGCGCGCCACCAGAGCGCCGCCGGCCCGCAGCCTGCCGCGCGGGCCGATGCCCGCACGGCGGGCCGCGTACCAGCCCGTCGCGATCTTGGTGAACACCGTGACCACGGCGAGCAGCAGCGCCGGAACGAGCACCGGCGGTATGTCGCTCGGCGTGGTGGAGAGCCCGAAGAACACGAAGAACACCGCGGCGAACAGGTCGCGCAGCGGCATGAACAGGCGGCGGGTGGTGTGTGCCACCTCGCCGGAGAGCGCGATGCCGACCAGGAAGGCGCCGACGGCGGCGGAGACCTGGAGCTTCTGCGCGATCCCGGCGACCAGCAGGGTGAGGCCCAGGACGACGAGCAGCAGCATCTCGGGGTTGTCCGACGAGACCGCCTTGCTGATCCACCGGCCGTGGCGCAGCGCGACGAAGAGCGCGATGCTGGCGGTGCCCAGCGCGATGGCCAGGGTCACGCTGCCGCTCACCAGCCCGACGCCCGCCAACACCGTGGAGAGCACCGGGAGATAGACGGCCATGGTGAGGTCCTCGATCACCAGGATGCCCAGGATCACCGGGGTCTCCCGGTTGCCGAGGCGGTTGAGGTCGGTGAGGACCTTGGCGATCACCCCGGACGAGGAGATGTACGTCACGCCGGCCAGCGCCAGCGCGCCCACCGGGCCCCAGCCCAGCAGCAGGCCGGCGAGCGCACCGGGGGTCGCGTTCAGCAACAGGTCGACGAGGCCCGACGGGTACTGCGTCTTGAGGCTGTCCACCAACTCCGGCGCCGTGTACTCCAGGCCGAGCATCAGCAGCAGCAGGATGACGCCGATCTCGGCGCCCACCTCGATGAAGCCCTCGGTGGTGTTCAGCGGGAGCAGCCCGCCGTGCCCGAAGGCGAGTCCGGCCAACAGGTAGAGGGGGATGGGGGAGAGACCGAGCCGGCCGGCCAGTCGCCCGACCAGGCCGAGGCCCAGGACGACCGCCCCCAGTTCGATCAGCATGATGGTGGTGTCGTGCAAGAGTCACCGCACCTTTCAGTTCGCCCTGCCGCGCCGGGCGCCGCGTGTCGTCGGTGGTCGCTGACCCGGCGGACGGCGTCCCGCGCGGGGGCGCGCGCGAACGCTGGGTTCCAGCGCTTGGCGGTCCCGGATCGCCGGACCGCGTGGATCAGGCGCCGGCGATGATGTCGGACAGGTCGTCCACGCCCTCGCGGGTGCCGACGACCAGCAGCGTGTCCCCCGCCTCCAGGCGGTAGTCGGGGCTGGGGGAGGGGTGCGTGCTCGTCCTGCGCAGCACGGCGACGATGGACGCCCCGGTCCGGGTGCGAGCCCGCGTGTCGCCCAACGGGCGCCCCCGGTATGGGGAGTCGGGCCCGATGGGGATGCGCTCCGTCACCAGGTCGAGGCCGAGTTCGCCGCCGGGGAGTGCGTGGTCCGCGCGGTCCGGCGCGATGATCGAGGCCAGTCGGGCGGCCTCCTGCGCGTCCAGCGGCACCGTGCCCTGGCAGGCGTCCGGATCGTCCGGGGAGTAGAAGGCGATGAACCGCCGTCCGTCGTCGTGGGCCACCACCGAGATGTGCCGACCGTCCCGGGTGGCGAGGTCGTACTGGGTGCCGACGCCCGGCAGTGGCGTGCGCCGAGTCACCATGAAATTGCCCTCCTCAGGCGGGGGTTCGTGCTGTGCATAACGTCAAGAGGAAACCAGCCTGTTTCCGCAGTCAAGAAAAGTCCTGGCAAAGCGAGTCATGGGAACGGTAAAGAGGGCCGGTCAGCGGATTGCCAACAACCCTTTGCAAAGAAGTGTTGGCGGTTCTAGGGTGCGGTGTCATGACCGATGACCCGCGCGACGCCCACGCCTCCCGAGCCCCCGTCTCCCATGTCGAGTTGGACGCGAGAGGGCTGCGCGCCCTGGCCCACCCGGTCCGGGTGCGTCTGCTCGGCCTGCTCCGCACCCACGGCCCGGCCACCGCCACCCGTCTGGCCCAGCGCATGGAGCTGACGAGCGGCGCGACGAGCTACCACCTGCGCCAGCTGGCCGCCGCCGGCTTCGTCACCGAGGACACCGAGCGGGGCAACGGGCGGGAGCGCTGGTGGCGCGCCATGCACCAGTCGACGTCCTTCACCGACCGGGAGCTGGCCTTCAGGGAGTTGGACGCCGCCCTCGGCTACCTCCGCTCGGTCGTGGCCGCCCACACCCTCCTCGCCCAGCGGGCGCTCAACGAGTTGGAGACCCTGCCGGAGCCCTGGCGGCACGCGGTCAGCCTCAACGACGCACAGCTGTGCCTCACCCCGGAGGAGGCCGTCGAACTGCGCCGGGAGCTGTCCGAGGTGGTGGGACGCTACCGGCCGCACGACCCGACCGCACGCGACGCGGAGCCCGAGGACGCGGAGCGCGTCGCGGTCGTCTTCCATGTCCTGCCCGGCCTCGACGACATCGACGGACTCGACGACCTCGACGGCATGGGCGACACCGGCGCGGGCCGAACGGGCGCGACGTCGTGAGTGGGGCCGCCGCGCGGGCGGGGCGACTCCGGCCGCTGGTCGGCGTGTTGACGGCGATGGGCATCGCCTACACCGGCAGCCGGATCGCGGCGATCGCGCTGCCCTGGTTCGTGCTGACCTCCACCGGGAGCGCCGCGCGGACCGGGCTGGTCGCGTTCTGCGAGATGGCGCCCTACGTCCTGGCGAAGGCGGCGAGCGGCCCGGTCGTCGACCGGCTCGGACCCCGGGTGATCTCCTGGAGCACCGACCTGGTCAGCGCGTTCGCCATCTGCCTGGTGCCGCTGCTGCACGCCACCGACGCGCTGCCGCTGGGCGTGCTGCTGCCGCTGGTCGCCCTGGTCGGGGCCGCCCGGGGGCCGGGCGACCTGGCCAAGGAGGTGATGATCCCGGAGGCCGCCGAGCGCGGCGGGCTGCCGCTGGAGCGCGCGACCGGCTCCGCCGGCGTGATCGAGCGGCTGGCTACCACGGTCGGGCCGCTGGCCGGCGGCGGACTGATCGCGCTGATCGGCCCGCTGGCCGGGCTCTATGTCAACGCGGCCTGCTTCGTGGCCGGTTCGCTGGTGATCGCGCTCACCCTGCCAGCCGGGATGGGCCGGCCGGCGCGGGCCGAGGCCGACCCGGGCGCGGAGGAGGAGGGTTACTGGCGGCGGATGGCGGTGGGCTTCCGCTTCCTGCGCGGGACGCGCCTGCTGTTCGCCCTGATGCTCACCGTCGCGATCACCAACCTGCTGGACGCCGCGTTCAGTTCGGTGCTGCTCCCGGTCTGGGCCGAGCGCACCGGCGTCGGCCCCTCGGGGATCGGGCTGCTGGTGGCGACGTTCAGCGTCGGCGCCGTGCTCGGCAGCGTGATCGCCACCGCGCTCGGCCACCGGCTGCCCCGCCGGCCGGTGCTGCTGATCGGCTACACCGCCTGCGGCCTGCCGCGCTATCTGGTCATGGCCGTCGCGCTGAACTCGGACGGTCAACTGCCGCTGGTCGCGGTCGTCTTCGTGCTCGGCGGGCTGGGCGCCGGCTTCCTCAACCCGATCATGGGCGCGGTGGTGTACGAGCTGATACCCCGCCACCTGCTGGGCCGCACCAAGGGCCTCACCACCTCGCTGGCCTGGGCCGGCATCCCGCTGGGTGGCCTGCTCGGCGGCCTCGCGGTCACGGCGGCCGGGCTCGGCCCGACGCTGGTGGCAGCCGGCGTCCTCTATCTGGTGACCACCACCGTCGCCGGGCTGCGGCCCGAGTGGCGGGAGATGGACCGTGCCCGCCGCCGTCAGCCCGCCGCCGGGGCCGAGACCGGGGAGGCGTCCGGGGATGGGGATGACGCCGTGGCGGCCTCCCAGACGGTGGTCGAGGCGGCCGAGGCCGGTGAGGACGACGGCCGGGGCCGCCTGGCCACATAGACCAGGGCCGGCGGCAGGTTCCGCCACACCGTCCTGGTGACCAGCACCTCCTCGAACGCCGCCCGCAGCTGCGCCCGTTGCCGCCGCGCGGGCGGCGTCCAGGCGGTCCACGGATAGCTGAACTGCGTCAGCACCCCGCCCGGCGCCAACACCTCCGCCAGGATCGGGGCCAACGGGCGCGGCCCGTCGAAGTACACCGTCCACGGCAGCCCGCTGACCACCGCGTCCGCCCCGTCGATCCCGCGCTCGCCCAGCAGCCGGGGCAGCTCGGCGGCCGCACCGGTGATCACCTCGACGCCCGGGTGACGCGGGCGGAGCGCGGCGGCCAGCCGCTCGTTGACCTCGACCGCCAGCTGACGGCCCCGCCCGCCCAGCCGCTCGGCGATCGCCGTGGTGAAGACGCCGGTGCCCGGCCCCAGTTCGACCACCACCGGATCGCCGGTCGCCGGCAGCCCCGCCACCATCCGGGCGGTCAGCGCCGCCGAGCTGGGCACCAGCGAGGCGGTGCGCAGCGGGCTGCGCAGGAACTCCCGCGCGAACAGGGCGCGTTCCCCGTCCGCTCGGGACGGCTGCGGCTGGGCGGGGGCGACGGGGGCGGTCATGGGTGTTCCCTCGGGTTCGTGCTGGTGGAGTGCTCGTGGGGGTGTGGTGCGGTGCTCCGCCCAGCCTCGGGCGCCGGGGGCGTCGCCGCATCGGGCGACCGGCCGTGTCGCCCGGCCCAAGGGAGGAGCGCCGGGTCCTTCCCCGGGATGACCCGCCCGCCCGAAGCGCCGACTACCGTCGGGGGCGTGCGGATGACCTGGCTCACCGAGGCCGTGAGCGACCGGAGGGGGCCGGTGCGGCTGCTGCCGCTGCTGGTCGGCCCCGGCTATCTGCTGCTGCTCCAGGCCGACCAACCCACCCCGGCCGACTGGGCGTTCGCGCTGGCCTCAGCCCTGCTCCTCGTCCCCGGCGGATACGCGCCGCTGTCGGTGCTGGTCGCCCAGTCCGCGCTGCTGGTCGCCGCCGCGGCGCTGGGCGACGCCACCCCGGTCGTCGTCAAGGTGGCCGCCTCCCTCGCCGTCGTCGAACTGGCGGCCAGGCGCGCCCCCAGGGTCGCGCTGCTCGGCAGCCTGGCGCCGGCCGCCGCGCATGTGGTGGTGCGCGTCGGGTGCGTGGCGTGCGGGGACGCCGTGGGCATCGGCTATGTGCTGGTGGTGCTGGTCGCCGCGCCGCTGCTGCTGGGCTGCTGGCTCCGCGCCGCCTGCCAGAACCTGGCCCAGGCGGAGGCCAGGGCCCAGGAGGCCGAGGAGCGCAGGGAGTTGGCCGCGCTCGGCGCCCGTCTCGCCGAGCGCGCCGAGCTGGCCCGCGAACTCCACGACCTGGTGGCCCACCATGTCGCCTCCATGGCCCTGCGCGCCGGCGTGGCCAGGGAGGTGCTGCCGGACCTCGACCCGAGGGTGCGCGCGGTCCTCGACGACGTGCACGGCTCGGCGACCACCGCGCTGGTCGACCTGCGCCGGCTGGTCGCCGTGCTCCGCGACCCCGCGTCCGTCACCGACCCGACCCGTTCGCTGCTGGTCGAGCCGGCCGAACTGCCCGCCGCCATCGCCTCCGTGGTGGAGCGCTCCGGCCGCCACGGCCTGGTCCTGACCAGCCGCGTCGACCCGGGCGTCGCGGCGCTGGACGCGCTGCGCGGCCTCGCGGTGCTGCGCGTCGTCCAGGAGGGGCTCACCAACGTGGCCAAACACGCCGGGGTCGGCACCAGGGCCAGGGTCTCGGTGTCGCTGACCGAGGGCGCCGCCAACGTCGAGATCCACGACGGGGGAGACGGCCGTCCCGCGCCCGACCGGCTGTTGGTGGACTCCGGCTACGGCATCGAGGGTCTGCGGGAGCGCGTCGCGCTGCTCGGCGGCACGGTCACCGCCGGGCCCGAGGGCCGGGGCTGGCGGCTGCGCGCCACGGTGCCAGCCGGCGAGGAGCCAGGCGCCGGCGGGACGCCGAGGAACGGGGAGGCGCCGAGAAACGAGGAGGGGCCGTGACGATCCGGGTGCTGCTGGTGGACGACCAGCAACTCGTCCGCGCCGGGCTGCGGATGCTCTGCGAGTCGACCGAGGACATCGCCGTGGTCGGCGAGGCGGCCGGCGGCGCCGACGCCGTGCGGCTGGTCCACTCGGCCAGCCCCGACGTGGTGTTGATGGACCTGCGGATGCCCGGCATGGACGGCACCACGGCCACCGCCCGCATCCTCGCCGACCGACCGGCCACCCGGGTCGTGGTGTTGACGACCTTCGACGACGACGACCACCTCTACCCGGCGCTGTCGGCCGGCGCCTGCGGTTTCCTGGCCAAGGACGCGACGCCGGGCGAGCTGCTCGACGCCGTCCGCCAGGCGGCCGCCGGCGGCAGCCCGTTCAGCGGGCCGGTGCTGCGGCGGCTGGTCGGGCAGGCGACGACGGCCTGGCGCGCCGAGCGGCCGGCCGCCGATCCGCCGGCGTTGACCCAGCGTGAACGGGAGGTGCTGGCCTGGGTGGGCGCCGGGCTGAGCAACGCGGAGATCGCCGCGCGGATGCACGTCGGGCTGACCACCGTGAAGACCCATGTGGGCAGCCTGATGCGGAAGACGGAGAGCCCCAGCCGGGTCCGGCTGGCCGTCTTCGCCGTCCAGCACGGCCTGACCGCCGACCGCCCCTGACCGGCCGTCGACCACCCTGACCGGCCGTTGACCAAGTCCCGTCCGGCCGTGGTCAGATGAGGCCCCGGCGGGCCGCCAGCCAGGCCAGCTGCATCCGGGTCGCCGCGCCCGTCGCCGTCATCAGGTCCCGCACCCGCCGCTGCACCGTCCGCTGGCTCAGCCGCAGCTGGCTGGCGATCGCCTTGTCGGTGACCCCCGCCACCAGCAGCGACAGCAGATGCCGGTCGCTGGGGGAGAGTTCCGCGCCCGGACCCTCGCCCGAGGCGCCGGTCACCGCGCCCGTGGCGTCGACCCGCAGCGGCACGCCGTGCTCCCAGTAGCTCTCGAAGAGCGCCAGCAGCGCCTCCAGCAGGCTGCTGCCCCGCACCACGGCGGCCGTCGGCCGCTCCGGGCTGCCCTGCGGCCCGCCCGGCACCAGCGGGCAGATCGCCAACTCCCGGTCCGCGATGGCCATCCGCAGCGGCAGCGTCGGTACCGAACGGGCCACCTCGCCCGCCCGCACCCCGGCGACCAGGCTGTCCACCGCCCCCGGCCCCTCCAGATACGCCCGCTCGTACAGGACCCGGTAGCGCACCCCGCGCGCCAACGCCGCGAACTCCTCCGTGTTGCTCTCCGAGGGCATCGCCACATACTGCGCCTTGCAGAACCACATCATCTCGTGGCGGGCGTTCCCCTGCACCTGCTGGATGCGCCGGCGCAGCGCCTCGGCGCCCGTCACCACCTCGATCAGCTGGCCGGGGTCGTGGCGCCTGAGCGTCCCCCGGTAGACGTCCAGCAGATCGGTGACGGCGGCCCTGGCCCGGTCCAACGCGACGGCGTTCCGCTGGAGTTCGGGCAGCAGCGCGACATCGGGCGCGCTGGCCGCGAAGGCACCGCCGTCCTCGTCGTCGACCCGGTGCGCCAGCCCCTTGCGCTCCAGCCGGACCAGCAGCCCGACGGCCTCGCCCAGGGCACGCCCGGTGCGCCGCGCGACCTCCTCGGCGGTGGCCGAGCGCACCGTGACCAACAGACGGTAGACGGCCTCCTCGTCCGCCGTGACCCCCGCCGCCTCCAGCATCAGCTGCCTCCCGCCGGCGGCATCCGGCCACCGTGCCCGGGCGCCCGCCGGTGCTCACATCCTCGCACTCCCTCCCGACCGCGATCCCGGCCGGCCGTTCCCGAGTTCGCGCTGTCGCTTCACTGACATGTCGCCACTGCGCCAGCGCCAGCCGGTGACACGGGCCGGCCGGGCATCGGATTCTGGTGCCGAGCGCGCGAGATCCGGGGGTGGACACCGCACAGGAAGGCACCACGCCGATGAGACGATCCGTCCGCCGCGTCGCGGCGGCAGCCATGGGAGTACTGCTGACGGCGGGCCTCGCCGGGCCCGCCGCCGCCGAACCGCCCGGTGGGCCGGGCGGCCCTTCGGCCGAACCGGCGCCCGCCGAGGGGCACACGGTGCGGCTGGTGACCGGGGACGCGGTCACCGTGCTGACGGTGGGCGAGGGGCGCCAGGTCGCCCAGGTCAGCCCGGGGCCCGACCGGGAGGACGTCCTCTTCCACTCCCTGGAGATCGACGGCGAGTTGACCGTGCTGCCCGCCGACGCTTGGCCGCTGGTGGCCGCCGGCGTGCTGGACCGGCGGCTGTTCAACGTCAGCGCGCTGATCGAGCAGGGCTATGACACGGAGTCGACCGACGCGCTGCCGCTGCTGGTCGGCCGCTCGCCGGGCGTCTCGGCCGCCGCCGTGGACGAACTGACGGCGCTGCACGAGGAGTCCGCGCCCAGCCACGCGCTGGACAGCGTCGACGCGCGCTCGGTGCGGATTCCCGAGGACCGACTGGACGCGTTCTGGGCGGAGTTGGCGCCCTCGGAGGGCGCGGCGTCGGGCGCTGACGTCGGCCTCGCCGAGGCGGCGCGGCGCCCGCGCGTCCTGCTGGACGCCCGGGTCATCGTCGACCTGGACCGCAGCACCGCCCAGATCAACGCGCCGGCCGCCTGGGAGGCCGGCCTGGACGGCGCCGGCGTGCGCGTCGCGGTCCTGGACACCGGCGCCGACGCCGACCACCCGGACCTGGCCGGCCGGATCGCCGTGGCCGAGGACTTCTCCAACAGCGGCGGCGCCCACGACGCGCACGGCCACGGCACGCATGTGGCGGCGACGGTCGGCGGCTCGGGCGCCGCCTCAGACGGCGCCCGCCGTGGCGTGGCGCCCGGCGCCGAACTGCTGGTCGGGAAGGTGCTGGGCGACAACGGCAGCGGCTCGGAGTCGCAGGTGATCGCCGGCATGGAGTGGGCCGCCGAACAGGGCGCCGACATCGTCAACATGAGCCTGGGCTCGGACGCGGCCACCGACGGCACCGACCCGATGAGCCAGGCGCTCAACGCGCTCAGCGCCGAGACCGACACCCTCTTCGTCGTCGCCGCCGGCAACAACGGGCAGTCCGGGGCGCGCACCGTCGGCTCGCCCGGCGCCGCCGACGCGGCGCTGACCGTGGGCGCGGTGGACCGCGACGACGTGCTGGCGCCGTTCTCCAGCCGGGGCCCACGCCCGGGCGACGGCGCGGTCAAGCCGGACGTCACGGCGCCCGGCGTGGGCATCGTCGCGGCCCGCGCCGAGGGCACGGCCATGGGCAGCCCGGTGGACGCCTCCCACACGGCGGCCTCCGGCACCTCCATGGCCACGCCCCATGTGGCGGGCGCCGCCGCGCTGTTGGCGCAGCAGCGGCCCGACTGGGACGCCACCGCGCTCAAGGACGCGCTGATCAGCACCGCGCTGCCGGCCGACGCCGCGGCCGTCACCGAGCAGGGCGGCGGCCGGATCGACCTGGCGACCGCCACCGGCGGCCTGGCCGCCACGGGCACGGTCGCGCTGGGCCCGTTCACCACCGAGCAGCGGACGGCGGCGGCCGAGCCGGCGCCGGTGCGCTACCGCAACACCACCGACGCGCCGGTGACCCTCGACCTCGACCTCCGGCTGGCCACCAGCGGCGGCCGGGAACTGCCCGCCGAGGCCGTGGCGTTGAGCGCCGACGCGGTGACCGTCGCGCCGGGGGAGAGCGTCGAGGTCGCCCTGGCGGCCGACCCGGCGGCGGCGCCGCGCGGCGACTACTACGGGCGGCTGACGGCCCGTTCGGCCGACGGCGCCACCCTGCGCACCACCGTCAGCCTGGTGGTCAACGGCCCCACCCACACCCTCACGCCGACGGTGATCACGCCCGAGGGCGAGCCCAGCCAGCGGTACTGGCCGCTGATCTGGAGCCCCGACGGCTTCGTGGTGCCCGACGCCACCGGCCCGGCGCGCGCCGAGGTCGAGGAGGGCACCTACATGTTCACCCAGATCAGCTCCTCGGGCCATGACCCCGAGGACGGGCTGCCCCAACTCCGCGCCGTCTACAAGCCGGAGGTGGAGATCACCGAGGACACCGAGGTCGTCCTCGACCTGCGGGAGGTCACCGAGGTGGACATCCGCACGCCCCGGCCGGCCGAGCAGCGGAACTGGTCCAACTACCAGAGCTTCCGCGCGTTCGACGGGCACCGCTTCACCCACTCGGTGACCTATCCGGTCGGGCAGGCCCACCTGTTGGTCTCGCCGACCGAGCCGGTGACCGAGGGCAGCTTCGAGTTCGCCTCCCGCTGGCAGCTGGTCGCCCCGCTGCTCACGGTCGATGTGCCGGGCAGCGGCCTCACGTTGACGCCCTGGTACCTGCCGTCCTCCTCGCTCTTCGACGACCGGGAACGGCTGCGCGTCGCGGACGCCGGGTCGGCCGACGACCCCGACCTCTCCGGGGTGCGCGGCCGGCTGGCGCTGGTCCAGGGCGACCCGGGCGACTATCTGGGCTTCACCGAGCGGGCCGAGGCGGCGGGCGCGCGGGGCGTGGTGATGGTCGCCGACGAGGGCCAGCCGGCCTGGACGCGCTACCGGCCCAACGGCAGCACCAGGACCGCCGTGCCCCTGATCAGGGTCGGTCACGAGGAGGGCAACGCGCTGCGCGAACGGGCCACTTCACGACGCACCGAGGTCACCTTCCGCACACAGGCGGCCAGTCCCTATCTCTATGACGTGATGCAGGTGTCGCCGGGGTACATTCCGGAGCGCGTTGTCCACACCGTCAACGAGCGGGCGTCCGCGCGGATCGACACCCGCTACACCGACACCGGCGAGCCCGACTGGGCCTCGGCCCAGCGCGTCAGCTGGCGCCCGCACCAGGGCGTCGCGATGCTGGACTCGCCCCGCGACGTGGTCACCGGCACCGAGCGCACCGAGTATGTGACCGCCGGGGACACCGTCTGGCAGCACTTCGTGCACTTCGTGTTGCCGTGGCAGTACGACCTGCCCGTCACGGGGATCGGCATCCGGGGCGAGCAGCGCGACTACCGGGCGGGGGAGCGGCTGGAGGAGTCCTGGTTCGAGGGCCCGGTCCGGCCAGCGATCCCGGCCGGCCAGGGGCCGGCGGCCGTGCGCGAGGGCGACACGCTGTCCCTGCGGATACCGGAGTTCACCGACGCGGACGGCCACACAGGCCGCCCGATCGGCGGCGACGACGTGCGGCTGTCGCTGACGGCGGACGGCGAGCCGGTCGGCGAGGCCGCCTCGGGCCACGCCAACCTTCCGGTCCCGGCCGGCCCGGCCGACTACCGGCTGGACCTCACCACCGGCCGCTCCGCCGACGCCTGGGCCTACTCCACGGCCACCACGACCAGTTGGTGGTACCGCTCGGAGACCGCTACCGGGGACGAGGCCGCCGTGCTGCCGCTGCTCCAACTCGACTACGACCTCGGGACCGGCGCCGACAACGCCGTGGGCCGGGGCCGCGCCCACCCGGTGGAGATCGGGGTCCGGCACCAGGACGGGCTCCGCGCGCCGCGCGGCGTGAGCCTCGCTGTCGAGGCGTCCTGGGACGGCGGCGCGACCTTTGTCGAGGCCGAGCGGATCAGGCCGGGCCACGGTGACACGTTCCGCGTCACGCTGGAACGGCCGCGCGCGGTGCGGGGCGACGTCCCCGTCACCCTGCGGGTCACCGCGCGGGACGCGGCGGGCAACCGCGTGACCCAGACCGTGGAGAACGCCTACCTGCACCGGGGTTGAGGCCCCCGCCGGACCCCCGGCCGCGCCGGCTGGGCCTCACAGCCCGAGGCCCAGCCGCACCGCCGCCTCCACCGGGGAGTAGTCGCCGTCCGCCCGCGCCAACTGGAGCGGCGCCACCGACTCCAGCGGCGGCTGCGCGATGATCCTCGGCCGGCTGCCCCGGTGCGGCTGCGCCGCGTGCACCAGGAAGGGGTGGCAGAGATAGACGTCGCCGGCCCGGCCCGTCGCCAACGCGACGGACCGGTCCGGCGCGTCCAGCCGCCCGGCGGCGTCCATCGCCCCGCACAGCTCGAAGAACTCCCGCCCCTCCTCCCCGGCGTCCGCCAGGAACGGCGGCACGTCGCGGTGCGAGCCGACCTTGATCCTCGTTGGCGCGTCCTCCTCGCCGACGTCGGTGAAGAGGAAGAGCAGCAGCAGCGCCCTGCCGCGCGAGCGGAGGTTGATCCGGGCCTCCGTGGAGTCCTTCCCGCCCGCGAAGCTGGCGTCCAGATGCCAGCCGGCGTCGCCCGGGTCCTCCGGGTGCGGGAAGCGGATCGGGAAGGTGCCGAGCCCCAGTCGGGGCACCCACCGCCCGACGCCCACGAGTTGGTCGAAGGCGGTCCGCAACCGCTCGGTGTTGGCGGCCCGACGGAACGGTTCGGCCGCCGATCCCTCGATCCTGATCACCGGCCGGGTCCATGTGGAAGGGGCGTCCGGGTCCACGCCCGCCATCCGCCACAGCTCAGCCCGCCCGGCCTCCGCGACCTCCCGGGGAAACGCCTCCGACACCCGGACGAAGCCGTCCCGCACGAAGCCCTCGATCTGCCGCTCGCTGAGTGTCCCGCCCTGGATGGTCATGGCCGTCGATGCTGGGACAGGATCGTCGCCGGGGCAAACCCTTTTGGCGCGCCGCGTCCCCACCCGGCCTGGCGCGCCGCGTTCCACCCCGCCTGGCGCGCCGCGCCCCGTCCCGCCCCGGGGCAGCGCCTAGAGTGCGCGAGGTGCAACGCTCCGCAGCCACCGAGCGGTTGTCCGCGCTCTCCGACGGCGTCTTCGCGATCGCCATGACCCTGCTCGTGCTGGACATCTCCGTGCCCGACGGGCTGGACGGCGCCGACTTCCGCGCCGCACTGCGCGACACCGGCCCCCATCTGGCCGCCTATGCGCTGAGCTTCGCGGTGATCGCGCAGTTCTGGCGCTCCCACCGCGCGCTGTTGGCGCGGGCGCCGGGCGACGACGAGACCGTCACCCGGTTCACCCTGCTCGGCCTCGCGCTGGTCGCGCTGCTGCCCTTTCCCACCGGACTGGTCGCCGAGTACAGCGGGCAGCCGCTCGCCGCCGCCAGCTACGCCGCCAACGTCGCGGCCGCCAACGCGGCCCATCTCGGGGTGCTGCGCACCTCCCACCGCCGCGCCGGCCCGCCGTCCGACGACGGGCGGGCGGCGGAGCGCCGCCGTTCCCAGCGGGTGCTGACGGCGCTGACCTCGGTCTTCGCCGTCAGCATCCCGGTGGCGCTGGTCAGCCCCGGCCTGGCGCCCGTGCTGTGGGTGAGCGTCTTCCCGCTCCAGTGGCTGCTCACCCGGGACTCCTCCACCGGCGACGGGCGCCGGGTCAGTAGGTGGCCCGGCCGCCGGAGAGGTCGAAGGTGAAGCCCGTGGTGAAGCTGCACTCCGGCGACGCCATCCAGGCCAGCAGCGCCGCCGCCTCCTCCACCGTGCCGGTGCGCCGCATCGGGATGCGCTCCGTCATGTAGGCGACCACCTCGGCGGGTTGGGTGTCCAGGAACGCCGTGTGGATCACGGCCGGCGCCAGCGCGTTGACCGTGATGCCGTCCTCCGCGTACTCCTTGCCCTGGGCCTTGACCATGCCGATCATCCCGGCCTTGGTCGCCGAGTAGCCGATCATCCCCGGGTTGCCCTCCTTGCCGGCGATGGAGGCGACATGGACGATCCGTCCGTAGCGGAACGGCAGCATCCGCACCACCGCCGCCTGCGAGACCGCCAGCGCACCCCGCAGGTTGACCGCGTAGGTCGCGTCGAACTCCTCCAGCGTCACCTCGTGGCTGCGCCGCCCCAACGGGCCCTGCACGCCGGCGCAGTTGACGACGGCGTGCAGCTGCCCGCCCGGGCCGCCGGCCGCCGCGTCGAACGCCGCCGCCAGCGACGCGGGCTCCGTCACGTCGGCGCGCGCCGCCGACGCCAGGCC
>NZ_RFFJ01000077.1 GCF_003696235.1 Streptomyces triticirhizae | reverse complement strand
TTGATGGGGTAAGGCTCCCTGTAGACGACGGGGTTGATAGGCCGGAGATGGAAGCCTAGTGATGGGTGGAGTTGACCGGTACTAATAGGCCGAGGGCTTGTCCATAGATGCTCGCGTCCACTGTGAATTCAATCATCAGCACTTGTTGTGCTTTCCAACTGAACAGTGTGCTTGTTCGCTTGGAGCACTTCTTCTAGTGTTTCGGTGGTCATGGCGGAGAGGAAACGCCCGGTTACATTCCGAACCCGGAAGCTAAGCTTTCCAGCGCCGATGGTACTGCATGGGGGACCGTGTGGGAGAGTAGGACGCCGCCGGACAATCATTGATGGGACCTCTGGTTCCCCAGCGTAACTGGCTGGGGAACCAGGGGTCCTTTTTGTTTTTTATCGAGAAAGAAAAGAAGGGAGTCACGGCGATGTCCGACTCTTCCGATGACCGCTCCGGTGAATCCGGGGAGCGCCGTGACGAGCGTCCGCGTTCCGGGTTCCGGCGTGATGGCGACCGGCCTCGGCAGGGCTGGCGTGAACGGGGTGGCGAGCGGCGGGAGTTCCGTCGCGACGACCGTCCCAGGGACGATCGGCCCCGGCAGGACGGCCGGTCCGGAGGCTTTCGACGGGACGACCGGCCGAGGCAGGGCGGTGACGGTCGGCGCGAGTTCCGGCGGGATGACCGGCCCCGGCAGGATGGGCGCGGAGGCGGCTTCCGACGGGACGACCGTCCTCGTCACGGGGGCCAGGGCGGTGCCGAGCGGCGGGAGTTCCGTCGCGATGACCGCCCCAGGGACGACTGGCCGAGGGGTGACCGGTTCAGGGACGATCGGCCCAGGCGGGACGACCGCGACCGTGGTTTCCGTCGCGACGACCGGGATCGGGACCGGGGCTTCCGCAGGGATGACCGGCCGAGGCGGGATGACCGGGACCGTGGTGGCTACCGGCGCGATGACCGGGATCGGGGCTACCGGCGCGATGACCGCCGCGACGACCGGCCCAGGGACGATCGGACGAGGCGGGACGACCGCGACCGTGGTGTGCGGCGGGATGACCGGCCGAGGCAGGGGACCGGCGGCCGTGGGGGCGGCTACCGGCGCGATGACCGGGGGCGGCCGCCCGGGCGTGGCGGTGCCGGTGGCGGCGGGTTCCGCGGGGACGGGCGCGACCGGCGGGACGGCCGGGAGCGCTCGGAGCGTCCGCCGCAGCGGCGGCTGCCTATTCCCGACGAGGTGACGGGCGAGGAGATCGACCGTTCCGTGCGGCAGGAGCTGATGAGTCTGCCTAAGACGCTCGCCGAGGACGTGGCGAAGAACCTGGTGATGGTGGCCAGGTTGCTGGACGAGGACCCCGAGCGTGCCTACGAGTACTCCAAGGTCGCGCTGCGGTTGGCCTCGCGGGTCGGCGCGGTGCGGGAGGCGGCCGGGTTCGCCGCCTACGGGGTGGCCCGGTATGCCGAGGCGCTCAACGAGTTCCGGGCGGCGCGGCGGATGATGGGTTCGACGCATCTGTGGCCGATCATGGCCGACTGCGAGCGCGGTGTGGGCCGTCCCGAGCGGGCGTTGGCGATGGCCGGCGAGCCCGAGGTCAAGCAGCTGGACCGGGCCGGGCAGGTCGAGATGCGGCTGGTCGCGGCCGGCGCGCGGCGCGATCTGGGGCAGGCGGACGCCGCCGTGGTGACGCTCCAGAGCCCGGAGCTGGCGTCCACGGCGGTGCATCCCTGGACGGCCAGGCTGCGGTACGCCTATGCCGACGCGCTGCTGGCCGTCGGCCGGGAGTCGGAGGCGCGGGAGTGGTTCGCCAAGGCGCTGGAGGCTGACCAGGGCGGCACCACCAACGCCTCCGACCGGTTGGCCGAGTTGGACGGCATCGAGTTCGTCGACGCCCTGGACCCGGAGCTGGACGCGGAGTTGGATCAGGACGCGGAGGACTGAGCCTTCGCCGGGGCTGGGCGGTGGTCGGCCAGCGGGTTGTCGAGCTGGCCGACCAGGTGCGACTCGTCCTCGTCGGGCTCCTCGATGTTGACCATCTGCTGGTTGTTCTTCAGCTGGAGGCGGTTGAGGCAGACCCGGTGGAAGCCGGCGGCGAAGAGGTCGTAGCGCTGGAACTTCTCGGCGAGTTCGGGGACGCTCCGCTGGTAGTCGGCGACGGCCTCGGCCACGGTCCGCCAGAAGGTGTCCTCGTCGAGGAGGCCGTCGTTGACCAGGTGCGCGTTGAGGAAGCGGAAGAAGCAGTCGAAGACGTCGGTGAAGACCGTCAGCGGCCAGATGTCCTCCCTCGGGGTGGGGAAGCGGATGCGCTCGACGTCCTCGGGGAGTTCGGCGTCCTCGTTGAGGAGGGCGATCTCCTCGGCGAGGTCCTTCATCAGGATGCGGACGGGGACGCCGTTCTCCAGGACGAGGATGACGTTCTCGCCGTGTGGCATGAACATCAGGTCGTGGGCGTAGGCGCAGTGCACCACCGGTATGAGGTAGGCGTCGACATAGCGACGTAGCCACTGCTCGGCGGGGAGGCCGGACTCCCGGATCAACCCCCCGACGAGGGAGGGGCCTTCGGGGTCGGCGTGCAGCAACGAGGCCATGGTGGCGAGGCGTTGGCCGGGGGCCAGGGTGGGGACCGGGCTCTCGCGCCAGAGGGCGGCGAGCATCTTGAGGTAGGAGGAGCCCTTCTTCGCGGCCTTCTCGAAGTGGCGGTGGTGGTAGCCGATGGCGGCGCGTTCCCTGAGGATGCCGAAGCCGTAGCGGGCCAACACCTCGTCGTTCGTGAGGAGGTGGTACAGCCAGTCGTTGATGGCCGGGGTGACGCGCATGTAGCGGGCGGACAGGCCCCGGACGAAGCCCATGTTGAGGACCGAGAGGGCGGTCTTCACATAGTGCTTCTCGGGGTGGTCCTGGTTGAAGAAGGTGCGGATGGACTGCTGCGCGCGGTAGCGGTCCTCGCTGGTGCCGAGGTGGACGAGGTGGCGCTGGGCGACCTCGGCGGCGAAGGTGACGGAGATCTTGTTCTGCCACTGCCAGGGGTGGGTGGGCAGGAGGTAGTAGTCGTCCGGGTTGAGGCCCTGGTCCGTGAGGCGTTGGGCGAGAGTGGCGCGTTCGGTCTCGTCGAGTTCGCCGGCGATGAGCTGGTCGTAGTCGAGGTCGGCGCAGGCGGTGAACGTGGCGCGGTCGCGGCGGGCGGCGAGCCAGGTGAGGTGGACGGGGGCGCCGGTCTCGGGGGCGTAGGCGTGGAACTCGGCGGAGTCGAAGCCGAGTCGGCCGTTGTTGGCGACGAAACACGGGTGGCCCTCGAACATCCCGGCCTCGATGGTCTGGAAGTCGGCGGCGGCCAGCTCGGGGGCGCTGTGGGTGCGGTGGGAGAGCCGGTAGGCGGCGCTGGCCAGGGTGGAGCCGATCTCCTCCAGGTAGACGGGGAGAATCTCGTCGCTGAGGTCGAGCGAGGAGCGGAACTCCAGGATCAGGTCGAGCGCGTCGAGGGGGAGGGTCTCGCCGGCGCGTTCCCTGGTGAGGGTGGCGGGGTCGATCAGCCAGTGGTCGAGGGAGAGGTGGCGGGCGGCGAAGCGGTAGGCGGTGGAGCCGTCGTCGCTGTGCACGGCGTAGCGGCCGTCGGGCTGCTGTTTGGGGGTCAGGAGGCGCTCGTGGGAGAACTCGGCGATGGCCTTGCGGATGAGCAGGCGGTTGGCCTGGGCCCAGTGCTCGGGGTTGAGGTGGGCGACGGTGTCCTGGGCGGTGGGGGTCATCGGGCGGCTCCTGGGTGTCGCTGGCTGGTGGTCGCTCGGTACTGCTCGCGGGTGCAGAAGCTCAACAGGCCGGTCTTGTCGGGGAGTTCGACCGTTCTCTCGGGTATGAAGCCGACTGCCTCATTGAGCCGGTGGACCGCGTGGTTGCCGGCGTCGGGCTCGACGACGACCCGGCGGTTGGCGGGGTCGGCGAAGAGCAGCTCCATGACGGTCTCGATGACGGCGAGCGTGAAGCCGTGGATCGGGGCGTCGGTGGGCGCGACGAGGAAGTGCATCCCGATGTCGCCCTCGCGCACCGGGTAGGTGGCGCCGACCGGGTCCCCCGCCGGGTCGTAGGTCTCCACCAGGAAGGCGGGGGCGTCCCGGTGGTGGCCGAGGTACGCGGCGCGCCCGGGGTCGGCGTCGATGGTCTCGTACTCCTTGACCACGTCCCCGAGTTGGGCGTCCGTCATCATCCAGTAGACGGCCTTGGGGTGGGTGAGCCAGCGGTGCAACAGGGGGCAGTCGACGGCGGGGTCGACGGGCCGGAGGGAGAACGCCCCCAGCTCGGGGTGGCTTCGGGTGAAGGGCTGACCGCGCATGGAACTCCAAGTCGCAGGAGGGGACTGGAGTGAGGTTAGCCTAGCCTAATTTTCATCGGCAATCCGGCCTGGTTCCTGGTCCGGCGCCCGGCCTGGTCACCGGCCTGGCGCTTCGTCGTCCAGGTCGCGCAGCACCAGCCCGCTCGCCGGCTTGGGCCCGAACGAGGTGGACTTCTGCGGCATCACCACGCCCGCCTCCGCCAGCTCCCGCACCGTGGACTCGGCCACGGGCCGCAGCAACACCGCACTGCCGCCCAGCCGTTGGGCCTGTTCGAGCGCGCTGGGCGCGTCGTGCGGATAGCGGACGGCGAGGCCGTTCCCCGTGGCGCCGGCGTCGTGCGGGCCCGGGCGCCAGAGGTGGTCCAGGAGCGCGTGGTGCAGCACCGTCGCGTCCAACTCCCGCCAGCGCTCGGGGCGGTCGCGCGGCACGGTGCGCGCAAGCAGCTCGGGCGCGGGCCGGTCGATGAGGTGGAACGCGTCATCGCCGGCCAGCAGCAGCGCCGGGCCCTCGGCGGCGGTCAGGCGCTCCAGCGCCGATGACAGGGTGTGGCCGGGCAGCGGCGTGGCGCGGAAGGCGCCGTCGAGGCGGGCCAGCGCGGCGGCGGGCGTGAGCCGGGGCAGCACCCGGTGGATGGCGCGCACCCGCAGCGGGTGGCGTTCGGTGTCCACCAGCAGCACCAGGGTGCGGTTCCAGGGCGGGGCGCCGCCGTGTTCGTCGTTGAGCCGGAGGGCGGTGGCCCAGCGGTGGTGGCCGTCCGCGATCAGCGCCCGATGGCCGGCCAACTCCTCGTTGATGGCCGCCTGTTCGGCCGGGTCGTGGATCGGCCAGACGCGGTGGTGGACGCCGTTGGCCGTGGTGGTGGCCAGCAGCGGGAGGCGTTCCCCCGGCACGTGGGCGACGGCGGCGGCCGCCGCGCCCGCCGGGTCGCCACGGTAGGAGAGGAGCAGCGGTTCCAGGTTGGCCCGGGTGGCGCGCATGAGGGAGGCCCGTTCATCGACGACCTCGGGCATCACGCCCTCGTGCGGCAGCACGACGCCCTCGGCGGGCGGGGTCAGGGCCAGCGCGCCGAGCAGGCCACGTTGCAGAACGCCGTGGGCGGCGGTGCGCTGCTCGTAGACGTAGAGGCCGGGCCGTGGGTCGGCGGTCAGCACGCCGGCGGCGCGCCAGTGCCGAAGCCGGGCGGCGGCCGCCGCGTGGTCGGCGTCCTGCGGCAGGATCAGCCGGACCACGTTGTGGGGTTCGGCGGTCTCCAGGCGGTGCAGGCCGTCCGGCTTGACCACCACGTCGTACGGGGGTGAGGTGACGGCCGCCAGGTCGCGCACGCGCCGGGGTTGGTAGCGCACGGCGTGGAACGGGGCGAGGGTGAGACCCGCGACATGCATCCTGGCATCGTAGGCCGGGAGCGCGTGCGCGATGATGCGGTGCGATGGCTGACGCGACGAACAACCCCAGGACCTGCCCCGCCGGCTCCGCCGAGCCGCTGCACCGGGCCTATGACACCGCGCTGTTGGACCTCGACGGCGTCGTCTACGCGGGCGGCGCGGCCGTTCCGCACGCGGTCGCCTCGCTGGCCACCGCGCGCGAGGCGGGGATGCGGCTGGCGTATGTGACCAACAACGCGGCCCGCACCCCGAAGACGGTCGCCGAGCACCTGACGGCGCTCGGCGTTCCGGCCGTGCCCGAGGAGGTGGTCACCTCGGCGCAGGCCGTGGCGCGGCTGATCGCGGAGGCCGTGCCGGCCGGCGCGCGGGTGCTCTGCGCGGGCGGCGAGGGCCTGCGGGTCGCGCTCGCCGAACGCGGCCTGACGCCCGTCGACTCCGCCGAGGACGACCCGGCGGCCGTGGTCCAGGGCTACGGCGGGCCCGAACTGCCGTGGGGCGTGCTCACGGAGGCGGCGCTCGCCGTGAACCGGGGCGTGCCGTGGTACGCCTCCAACACCGACCTGACCATCCCCAGCGGGCGGGGCATCGCGCCGGGGAACGGGGCGGCCGTCGAGGTGGTGCGGATCGCGACCGGCCACACGAAGGACCCGCTGGTGGCGGGGAAGCCGCTGCCGCCGATGCACCGGGAGACGATCCTGCGGACCGGCGCGAAGCGGCCGTTGGTGGTCGGGGACCGGCTGGACACGGACATCGAGGGGGCGTGGGCGGGGGGCGTGGACTCGCTGCTCGTCCTCACCGGCGTCACGGACCCGGCGCTGCTGCTCGCCGCCGAGGCGCGGCACCGGCCGACGTATGTCGCGGCGGACCTGCGGGGGCTGCTGACTCCCCAGCCGTCCGTTGCCACGGAGGGCGCGGGGTTCCGGTGCGGGGACTGGCGGGCGGAGGTGGCCGACGGCCGGGCTGTCGTTAGGCCGGCTTCGCCTGGCGGCGGGCCTCGGGATGACGCCGGCCGTCTGGACGGCCTGCGGGCGCTGTGCGCGGCGGTCTGGTCCTCACCCGAGCCGCCGCGCGCGGAGGCGTACGGCGCCGCGCTGGCCGAGCTGGGGTGGTGAGGGGGCTTGGCTGGCTGGGGAGTTGAGGGGCGGGGCTGGTTCTTGGGCGGTAGGTGAAGTTGAGTGAAGGGAGGGGGAACGGGGGATAGAACCGCAGGTCGCGAACGGTGCTCCCCGCCCGTGCGGGGATGCCCCGGCCGGGGGCCGAATGGACTCCCAGCGTCCCCCCGCTCGCTCCGCGCGGCGGAAACCCCGGAGCAGCCGTCGCCCGCCCCACGCCGTGGGTGGCTCCCGCGCCGGCCCCCAGGGCCGGCGGGGTCCGGTGCGGCGCCGCCGGCTGGGCGGTGGCGTCCGGTGGGGCCGCTGCGGCCCGAGCAGATAGGTTCGGGGTATGGGTGCAGCGGAGTTCGAAGAGGTGGGGGACGAGGCGCGGCCGGAAGTCGTGGACGGGCCGCAGCCGTTGGGCGTGGGGGTGACGTCGACGGGGCACGGCCCCGTCGACGCGGTGTTGGCGCGGCTCGCGGACGTTGACCAACTCGGTGTCGGCGGGCATCTGGAGGTGTACGAGGATGTCCACGACGGCCTGCGGCGGACGCTGGCCGCGCTCGACGAGCAGCAGCGACAACCCGGCCCGCCCGTGCCGCGGGCCCCTCACCCACCCAGGAGCTGAACGCCCCCGTGGCAGCGACACAGCGACGGCTCAGCCGGCTCGACGCGGAGCTGGTGCGCCGCAGGCTGGCGCGTTCCCGTGACCACGCGCGCGGCCTGATCGAGGCCGGGCGGGTCACCGTCAACGGCGCCACCGCCAGCAAGCCGGCGACGCAGGTCGCCACCAGCGCGGCGCTCGTCGTCCGCGAGGACGCCGACGACCCCGACTACGTCTCCAGAGGCGGCCACAAACTGGCCGGCGCGCTCGCCGCGTTCACCCCGCTCGGGCTGCGCGTCGAGGGGCGGCTGGCGTTGGACGCGGGCGCCTCGACCGGCGGCTTCACGGACGTGTTGCTGCGGGCCGGCGCGGCCGGGGTGATCGCCGTGGACGTCGGCTATGGCCAGCTCGCCTGGCGGCTGCGGGCCGACGAGCGGGTCACCGTCAAGGACCGGACCAACGTGCGGGAGTTGACGCTGGAGGCGATCGGCGGCCGGCCGGTCGATCTGGTGGTCGGCGACCTGTCGTTCATCCCGCTGGGCCTGGTGCTGCCCGCGCTGCTGCGCTGCGCCGCGCCGGACGCCGACCTGGTGCTGATGGTCAAGCCGCAGTTCGAGGTGGGCCGCGAGCGGCTGGGCAGCGGCGGCGTGGTGCGGTCGGCGACGTTGCGGGAGGAGGCGGTGCTGGGCGTCGGGCGGCGAGCCGCCGAGCTGGGGCTCGGCGCGCTGGGCGTCACCGCGAGCCCGCTTCCGGGGCCGTCGGGGAATGTTGAATACTTCCTGTGGCTGCGCGCCGGGGCCCCCGCTTTGGACCCGGATCAGGTGCGCCACGCCGTGACGGAAGGGCCCAAGTGACCAGCGAAGCCAAGCAGCGCACCGTGTTCCTGCTCGCCCACACCGGGCGCCCGGCCGCCGTGCGCAGCGCCGAGCGGGTGGTCGCCGGGCTGCTGGCGCACGGCCTCGGGGTGCGGGTGCTGGCCGAGGAGGCCGCGGACCTGCCGCTGCCCGACGCGGTGGAGCGCGTCGCCAAGGCCGAGTGCGAGGGCGGCCGGGTGCTCGACGGCTGCGAGCTGCTGGTCGTGTTGGGCGGGGACGGCACCCTGCTGCGCGGCGCGGAGTTCTCCCGCGCCTCGGGCGTGCCGATGCTCGGCGTCAACCTGGGCCGCGTCGGCTTCCTCGCCGAGGCGGAGCGGGACGACCTGGAGCACCTCGTGGACCGGGTGGTGGCCCGCAGGTACGAGGTGGAGGAGCGGATGACGCTGGACGTCACCGTTCTGAGCGACGGCCAACTTCTGCACTCGGACTGGGCGCTCAACGAGGCGGCCGTCGAGAAGGCGGCCAGGGAACGCCTCCTTGAGCTGGTGATCGAGGTCGACGGCCGGCCGGTCTCCGGCTTCGGCGGGGACGGCGTGGTGTGCGCGACCCCGACCGGTTCGACGGCCTACGCGTTCTCGGCCGGCGGGCCCGTGGTGTGGCCGGAGGTGGAGGCGCTGCTGATGGTGCCGATCTCGGCGCACGCGCTGTTCGCGAAGCCGCTGGTCACCGCGCCCGACTCGATACTGGCCGTGGAGGTGGGCCAGCACACCGGGCCCGGCGTGCTGTGGTGCGACGGGCGGCGCAACGTCGATCTGCCGGCCGGTTCGCGGATCGAGGTGCGGCGCGGCGCCGTTCCCGTTCGGCTGGCGCGGCTGCACCGCGCGCCGTTCACGGACCGACTGGTGGCCAAGTTCGCGCTGCCGGTCGCCGGCTGGCGCGGGGCTCCGCACTGATGTTCGGGGCCCGTCGTCGCCACGGGGCCCGTTAACCTCGTATGGTCGTATCCGTGTTGGAGGAAATGCGGATCAAGAGCCTCGGCGTGATCGACGACGCCGTGGTCGAGCTGTCCTCCGGCTTCACCGCTGTGACGGGGGAGACCGGGGCCGGCAAGACCATGGTCGTCACGAGCCTCGGGCTGCTGCTCGGCGGGCGGGCCGACGCCGGCTATGTGCGGGTCGGCGCGCCGTCCGCCGTGGTGGAGGGCCGGCTGGCGCTGCCGCCGGACGCACCGGCCGCGCGCCGCGCCCAGGAGGCGGGCGCCGAACTCGACGACGGGGCGTTGCTGATCAGCCGCACCGTCTCCGCCGAGGGGCGCTCCCGGGCCCACGTCGGGGGCCGCTCGGTGCCCAACGGGCTGCTCGCCGAGCTGGGCGAGGAGCTGGTCGCCGTGCACGGCCAGACCGACCAACAGGGCCTGCTGCGCCCGGCGCGGCAGCGGGAGGCGTTGGACCGCTACGCCGGCGAGGCCGTCTCCGGGCCGCTCGCCGCGTACCAGGAGACCTACCACCGGCTGCGCGCCGTCGCCGGGGAGCTGGCCGAGATCACCACCCGAGCGAGGGAACGGGCCCAGGAGGCCGACCTGTTGCGGTTCGGCCTGGACGAGATCGCCGCCGCCGAGCCGCGCGCCGGGGAGGACGCCGAGCTGGCCGCCGAGGCCGAACGGCTCGGCCATGTCGAGGCGTTGGCCTCCGCCGCCGCCCAGGCGCACGGCGCGCTCGCCGGCGACCCGGCCGACCCCGAGAGCGTGGACGCCGTCACCCTGGTCGGCGGGGCGCACCGCGCGCTGGAGTCGGTGCGGCAACACGACAAGGCGCTGGCCGAGTTGGCCGACCGACTGGGCGAGGTCGGCATCCTGCTGTCCGACGCGGCCGGCGAACTGGCCGGCTACGCCGACGGCCTGGAGGCCGACCCGAGGCGGCTGGCCGCCGTCGAGGAGCGCCGCGCGCTGCTGGCCGGCCTGGTCCGCAAGTACGGCGAGGGCCCGGACGCCGGCGTCGCCGCCGTGTTGGAGTGGGCCGAACGCGGCGCCGCCCGGCTCGCCGAACTCGACGGCGACGACGACCGGATCGGCGCGTTGACGGCCGAACGCGACCGGCTGCGCGAGGAGTTGACCGAACTCGCCCTCACGCTGAGCGAGGCGCGTTCCCAGGCCGCCAAGCGGTTCGCCGACGCCGTCACCGAGGAGCTGGCCCAGCTCGCCATGCCACACGCCCGGGTGCGGGTCGCCGTCCGGCAGACCGAGGCCGGCCCCTCCGACGCGGCCGACGACCTGATCGAACTCAACGGCCGCCCCGTCCACTTCGGCCCGCACGGGGCCGACGAGGTGGAGCTGCTGCTGGCCCCGCACCCCGGCGCACCGCCGCGCCCCATCGCCAAGGGCGCCTCCGGCGGCGAGCTGTCCCGGGTGATGCTCGCCGTCGAGGTGGTCTTCGCCGACGCGGCGCCCGTGCCCACCTACCTCTTCGACGAGGTCGACGCGGGCGTGGGCGGCAAGGCCGCCGTCGAGGTCGGCCGGCGGCTGGCCAGGCTCGCCGACGCCGCTCAGGTGGTCGTCGTCACCCACCTGCCCCAGGTCGCCGCGTTCGCCGACCGCCACCTGGTGGTGGAGAAGACCCACGACGGAACGGTCACCAGCTCCGGCGTCCGCCTGGTGCACGGCGAGGGGCGGGTCCGTGAACTCTCCCGGATGCTCGCCGGACAGGAGGACTCCGAACTCGCCCGCGCGCACGCCGAGGAGCTGTTGGCGACGGCGGCGGCGCAGCTGCGCGAGCGGGGGCGCTGACCGGCGCGCCGCCTACGCCGTGCGGGTGGCCGGTGCTACCGCGATCCGGGGCCGGGCTGGCATCCTGGAGTCCGTTGCCACTCCCAGCGAACGGAAGGTCGCTGTGCGCGACGACGTACGCTGGGGTGTCGGCGGCCCGGCCGCCGGCGGCAGCGACGAGGCCCAGCGGCGTCGTCACCGCAGGTCCAGCCAACGAGAGGTCGCCGTGAGCAGCACGCCCCCCACCCCGCGCCGACGTGCGCCCCTGCACGTGGTGCAGCTCCTGGGTGGCGGCGGCGTGGGCACCGGGGCCCATGTCCGTTCGCTCTCCGCCGGGTTGGCCGCCCGGGGCTTGGCGGTCACCGTCGGCGCCGCCGGTTCGGCGGAGCGCCGCTACGGCTTCGCCTCGGCCGGCGCCCGTTTCGTTCCGCTGCCCGTGGACGCGAGCCTGGCGGCCGTGCGGCTGCTGCGGCTGGCCTGCGCCGACGCCGACCTCGTGCACGCGCACGGCATACGCGCGGGGCTGCTGGCCACCCTGGCCCTGCGCGGGCGTTCCGTTCCCCTCGTGGTCACCTGGCACGCGCGCGCCACCGCGCCCGGCCCCGCCGCCCAACTGCGGCCGCTCACCGAGCGGTTGGTCGCCAGGGCCGCGACCGTGGTCCTCGGCGCCACCTCCGACCTGGTGCAACGGGCGCGTCAACGGGGCGCGCGCGACGCGCGGTTGGCGCCCGTCGCGCTGCCCGCGCCCCGGCGCTCGGCGCACGCCGACCGGATGGCAGAGGCGCACCGCACCAAGCTCCGCGCCGACCTCGGCGCCCTGGACCGCCCGCTGCTGGTGGCGGCCACCCGCCCCACCCGCGACCCGGGCCGCGACCCCGGGCTCGACCTGCTGCTGAACGCCGCCCGCTACTGGCGCGACCGGCTTCCGCAGCCGCTGCTGGCGCTGGCCGCGGACGGGCGGGACCGCGCGCTGCTGCGCCGGATCGAACGCGGCCACCTCCCGGTGCGGCTGCTCGCCCCCGGCGAGGAACCGACCGAGCTGCTGCCGATCGCCGATCTGGCCCTGCTCGTGGCCCGCTGGGCGGGCCGGCCG
Source organism: Streptomyces triticirhizae (assembly GCF_003696235.1). Classification (GTDB taxonomy): domain Bacteria; phylum Actinomycetota; class Actinomycetes; order Streptomycetales; family Streptomycetaceae; genus Streptomyces; species Streptomyces triticirhizae. The sequence goes on along the minus strand of NZ_RFFJ01000077.1, from coordinate 13,445 downwards.
CCGCTGGTCGACGAGGCGCTGCGGCGCGGCGTCCCCCTGGTGGCCACGGCCGTCGGCGGGGTGCCCGAAGTGGTCGGCGACGCCGGCGTGTTGGTGCCCTACGGCAAGCCGGCGGCGCTGGGCTCGGCGGTCAACGCGCTGCTCGACGACCCGGACCGGCGCGCGGCGCTGGCCGTGGCCGGCCCGGCGCAGGCCCGCCGGTGGCCGACGGAGGACACGACCGTGGCACAGGTGTTGAGCGTCTACGATGAGCTGACCTCGGGTCGCTGACCCCTGCCGGGGGTTGGGGGTGCGGGGCTTCCCGGCCTGGCGGCCGGGTTCGCGGAGTGGCCTCCGGCCGGGTCGCCGGTTGGCGGCCGGGGGCGCCGGTTGGCGGTTTCCGCCGAGGCGGGATACGACGGGAACGGGGAGGTTGATGGGTATGGCCTGCCAGGCCGCGTCTCGCGCTGCCCACTTCCGGACCGCCGCCGGCTGACGTCGCGCCGGCTGACGTCGCGCCGCACGCCGCGCGGTCCGGGTTTCCTCGTTCCGACCTGGAGTTCCACCGTGACCAGTTCCTTCCCCGACCCTTCCTCGGACAGGCCGCGTCTCCCGGCCTCCCCGGCTCCCTTGACGGGGGCCGCGACCGGGGCCGAACTGTCCACCGAGCGCCTGCTGTTGCGCCCCTGGACCGACACCGAGCTCGCCGCCGTCGGCGGCGACCTGCGCGCCCCGAACTGGGCGGGCGACTTCCCCGCCGACGGCGACCGCGTCATCGCCGGCCTCCTGGCCGAACAGGCGCCGGCGGTCCACCCGTTGGGCCACCGGCTGATCGTCGAACGTGCCACCGGCCTCGTGGTCGGCTCGATCGGCTTCGGCTGGCCGCCGCTGGACGGCGTCGTCGAGTTCGGCTACGGCGTGGTGCCCTCGCGCCGAGGGCACGGGGTCGCGACGGAGGCGGCCCGCGCGCTCGTCGCGTTCGCGCTGGCCGCGCCGGGGGTGCGGGAGGTGCGGGCCAGCGCGGAGCTGACCAACCCGGCGTCGCTGCGGGTCCTGCTCAAGGCGGGACTGCGGCGCACCGGCGACGACGGGACCGTGGCCCACTTCTCGACGGCGCGGCCGGCCCACGCGGCCGGCTAGGTGTATTGACCACGAGCGTTGTTGACACTGGTCGAAGGGGTCGGGGCTTGATCATGGCGAAGACCTCCGATGTGGTGGAGCTGTCTAGGACCGCACCGCATGGAGGTCTTCGTGTCCCACCGTAATGCCCGGCTGACGGTTCATGGCAGGCGGCTGCTGGTCGAGCGGGTTCGTTCCGGCCGTCCTGTCGCGCACGTCGCGGCCGAGACGGGCGTCTCCCGAACGACTCGCACAAGTGGGTCCGCCGGTTCGCGGTCGAGGGTGAGGCCGGTCTTGCCGACCGCTCCAGCCGCCCGCGGACCACGCCTCACCGCACACCCGTCGTCATGGAGGCACGGGTGTGCCGGCTGCGCAGGGACCGCAAGCTGGGCCCGGCCCGGATCGGGCCCATCCTGGGCCTGCCCGCCTCGACCGTGCACCGCATCCTGGTCCGTCACGGCATCAGCCGCCTGCGGTCCGGGCTCGCGTCCGAGCCCCGCACGCCGTCAGGCCGAGGCGCGGACCACCAGCTCCGTCGGAATGATGACCGAACGGGCCTTCGGCTCCGGCTCGTTGAGGTTCTCCAGCAGGAGCCGGGCCATGATCTCGCCCATCCGCACGATGTCCTGCCGGACCGTGGTCAGCGGCGGGTCGGACCAGGCGGCGGGGTCGAGGTCGTCGTAGCCGACGACCGCCACGTCCTCGGGCACCGCCAGGCCCCGGGCGCGCAGCGTGCGCAGCGCCCCGGTGGCCATCAGGTCGTTGCCGGCGAAGACGGCGTCGGGCGCGGGGGAGCGGTCCAGCAGCTCGGCCATCGCGCGGGCGCCGCCCTCCAGCGTGAAGTCGCCGTGCGCGTGGAGCGCCGGGTCGGGTTCGGGAACGTCCAACACGTCGCAGTAGCCGGCCAGTCGGTCCACGGCCGAGGTCTGGTCGAGTGGGCCCGTGATGACCGCGATCCTGCGGTGGCCGCGATCCACCAGGTGGCGGACGGCCTGCCGGGCGCCGTCGCGGTTGTCGGTGTCCACATAGACCAGCGAGGCGTCGTCCTCCCACCCCGGCCACCAGGGGCGGCCGCCGAAGACGGTGGGCAGCCCGGAGGCGGCGGCGATGCCGCGCAGCGGGTCGTTGACGTGCAGGGAGAACATCAGCGTGCCGTCCACATGGCCGCCGGCCAGATAGCGCCCCACCCGCTGGTAGTCCGCGTCGTCCTCCACCAGCATCAGCAGCAGTTGCAGGTCGTTGGCCGACAACTCCCGGCTGATGCCCCGCAGTTGGCGGGCGAAGAACGGGTCGGCGAAGACCCGGGTCTCCGGCTCGGCGATCACCACGGCGACGGCTCCGGTGCGCCGGGTGACCAGGGAACGGGCCGCGCTGTTGGGCACGTAACCCAGCTCGGCCACCGAGCGCTTGACCTTCTCCCGAAGCTCCGGGCGGACCCCCGGCGTGCCGTTGACGACCCGCGAAACGGTCGCCCGGGAGACCCCGGCGTGGGCGGCCACGGCCTCCAGTGTGGGGTGGGCAGCGGACACCTTCACATCCTCTTGTCTCGTGGCCCCTTGACGGTACAGGCAAGCGGCGACAGTGTGCAGGGGCACGGCATGAGAGCGCTCTCACACTCGCCGGGACGCGAGGTGACGGGCGTTCGCCCGCTTCGGGCGCGTCCCCGGGAGGACCTTCCGGAAACGCCCGAAGTCCCCACCCCCACACGAGAAGACACACACGAGAAAGCGCACGGGAAACATCCACACCGAAGCTCCACCCCACGGGAGTGAATTGTCATGAACAGGAGAACGATGCGGCGCGGGCCGCTGGCGGCGCTGGTCGCCGTGGGCGCCGCGCTGGCGGCGCTCGTCACCGTCTCGCTTCCCTCCGCCGGCGCGCAGGAGGCCGAGGCGGGACCCGCGCCCCTGGTCGAGGTCTTCCGCGCCGACTTCGACGGGCCGGCCGGCAGCCCACCCGGCGACGACTGGATCATCGACACCGGGACCGGCTACCCCGGCGGCCCGCCCAACTGGGGCACCGGCGAACGCCAGACCTACACCGACCGCCCGGAGAACCTCAGCCTCGACGGCGAGGGCCACCTGAAGATCACCGCGCTGCGCGACGGCGACACCTGGACCTCGGGCCGGATCGAGACCCAGCGCGCCGACTTCGCCGCCCCCGACGGCGGGGTGCTGCGCATCGAGGCCGGCCTCCAACTCCCCAACGTCTCCGGCGAGGCGGCCCTCGGCTACTGGCCGGCATTCTGGACCCTGGGCGGCGAGTACCGGGGCAACTACTGGAACTGGCCGGGCGTCGGCGAGTTCGACATCATGGAGAACGTCAACGGCGTCCCGCAGGTCTGGGGCGTGCTCCACTGCGGCGTCAACCCGGGCGGCCCCTGCAACGAGACCCAGGGCCTGGGCACTTCGACGCCCTGCGACACCTGCGGCACCCAGTTCCACACCTACGCCCTGGAGTTGGACCGCACCGGCGAGACCGAGTACCTGCGCTGGTACCTCGACGGCAACGAGTACCACTCCGTCAGCTCCGCCGACATGGACGCGGCGACCTGGGCGGCGGCCACCGACCACGGCCACTTCGTGCTGCTCAACCTGGCGATGGGCGGCGCGTTCCCCGACGGGGTCGCCGGCCAGGCCACCCCGACCCCGGCGACCGAGCCGGGCCACTCCTATCTGATCGACTACGTCTCCGTCGAACAGACCGGCTGACGGAAGAACGCGGGGCCGCCCATCCGGCGAACGGGCGGCCCCGCGCGGGCCCTCAGCCCCCGAACGCCCCCGAGGCCGTCAGGCGCAGGGCCGTGTCGATCAGCGGCACATGGCTGAACGCCTGCGGGAAGTTGCCCACCTGCCGCATCCGGCGCGGGTCCCACTCCTCCGCCAGCAGTCCGAGGTCGTTGCGCAGCGCCAGCAGCTTCTCGAAGAGCTTGCGGGCCTCGTCGACCCGACCGATCATCGCCAGGTCGTCGGCCAGCCAGAACGAGCAGGCCAGGAACGCGCCCTCGTCCCCCTCCAGGCCGTCGACGCCCGCCTGGTCGCCGGCGGTCGGGTAGCGGAGGATGAACCCGTCCAGCGTGGACAGCTCCCGCTGGATCGCCTCGATGGTGCCTATCACCCGCTTGTCGTCCGGCGGCAGGAAGCCCATCTGCGGGATCAGCAGCAGCGAGGCGTCCAACTCCTTGGAGCCGTAGGACTGGGTGAAGGTGTTGCGCTCCGCGTCGTAGCCGTGCTCGCAGACCGTGCGGTGGATCTCGTCGCGCAGGTCGCGCCAGCGCTCCAGCGGCCCGTCCACCTCGCCCGACTCGATCAGCTTGACGGTGCGGTCGACCGCGACCCAGGTCATCACCTTCGAGTGAACGAAGTGCCGGCGCGGCCCCCGCACCTCCCAGATGCCCTCGTCCGGCTCGTCCCAGTGGTCCTCCAGGTAGCTGATGAGCTTGAGCTGGAGCAGGTTGGCGTGGTCGTTGCGCGACAGCCCGGTCATGTGGGCCAGGTGCAGCGCCTCGGTGACCTCGCCGTAGACATCGAGCTGGAGCTGTCCGGCGGCGCCGTTGCCCACCCGCACCGGCTGCGAGTTCTCGTAGCCGGGCAGCCAGCTCAACTCGGCCTCCGCCAGCTCACGTTCGCCGGCGATGCCGTACATGATCTGGAGGTTCTCCGGGTCGCCGGCGACCGCGCGCAGCAGCCACTCGCGCCAGGCCCTGGCCTCCTCGTGGTACCCGGTGCGCAGCAGCGAGGAGAGGGTCATGGCCGCGTCCCGCAGCCAGGTGAAGCGGTAGTCCCAGTTCCGCGAGCCGCCGATCTCCTCGGGCAGCGAGGTGGTGGGCGCGGCCACCACGGCGCCGGTCGGGGCGTAGGTCAGCGCCTTGAGCGTGATCAACGAGCGGACCACGGCCTCGCGGTACGGCCCGTGGTAGGTGCACTGGGCGACCCAGTCGCTCCAGAACGTCTCGGTCGCGGCCAGCGACTCCTCCGGCGTCGCGACCGGCGGCGGCTCCTTGTGCGAGGGCTGCCAGCTGATGGTGAACGCGACCCGGTCCCCGGCGGCGACGGTGAAGTCGGAGTAGGTCGTGAGGTCCTTGCCGTAGGTGTCGGCCGTGGTGTCCAGCCAGACCGAGTCAGGCCCGGAGACGGCGACCGTCCGGTCGTCCACCTTGTGCACCCAGGGCGTCACCCAGCCGTAGGAGAACCGCATCCGCAGCGAGGAGCGCATCGGCACCCGGCCGCTGACGCCCTCCACGATCCGCACCAGCTGCGGCGCCATCTCGCCGCGCGGCGGCATGAAGTCCGTCACGCGGACGGTCCCCCTGGGGGTGTCCCACTCGGACTCCAGGATCAGGGAGTCCCCCACATAGCGTCGGCGGTTGGCCGGCGGCGAGGGCATGTCCCTGCCGTGCGCCGGCCCGATCCGCCAGAAACCGTGCTCGTCGGTCCCCAGCAGCCCCGCGAAGACGGCATGGGAGTCGAACCGTGGCAGACACAGCCAGTCGGCGGTGCCGTCACGGCAGATGAGGGCGGCGGTCTGCATGTCGCCGACCAGTGCGTAGTCCTCGATGCGCCCGGCCACTTGCCACTCCAGTCGAACAGCGCCGCCCCCCGTGGGACGTGCGGAATCTCCTCGCCCATTCCGGCGTCCAGGCAGGATACGACGCGCGGGCGACATCCGCTGGACACCTGGGGATACCGTTCGTAGGGCGAGGCACCCTTGTTCGCATTAGTCGGTAAATGTCGAAAGGCTGAGCTGGCGACCCCTTGGGCGCTTTGTGCCGCACCTTCGCTGTTACCCTGGTAGCCCGTGGACCGGAGGCACCGAAAACCTTCGAACACTCTCCGACGGCACCCCAGGCAACAGCCCGCCGGGGCCGTCCGGCATCCGACCTCACGACCACGGGAGCCCCGATTTGGCCATGCCGCCCAGTTCCATGACGACCAAGACGACCAAGTTCATCTTCGTCACCGGCGGGGTCGCCTCCTCGCTGGGCAAGGGGCTCACCGCTTCCAGCCTCGGAGCCCTCCTCAAGGCGCGCGGCCTGCGCGTCACGATGCAGAAGCTGGACCCCTACCTCAACGTCGACCCGGGAACGATGAACCCGTTCCAGCACGGCGAGGTGTTCGTCACCAACGACGGCGCCGAGACCGACCTGGACATCGGGCACTACGAACGTTTTCTCGACGTCGACCTCGACGGCAGCGCCAACGTCACCACCGGCCAGATCTACTCGACCGTGATCGCCAAGGAGCGGCGCGGCGAGTACCTGGGCGACACGGTGCAGGTGATCCCGCACATCACCAACGAGATCAAGCACCGCATCCGGCGGCTGGCGACCGACGACGTGGACGTGGTGATCACCGAGGTCGGCGGCACGGTCGGCGACATCGAGTCGCTGCCGTTCCTGGAGGCGGTCCGCCAGGTGCGGCACGAGGTCGGCCGGGACAACGTGTTCGTGGTGCACATCTCGCTGCTGCCGTACATCGGCCCGTCCGGCGAGCTGAAGACCAAGCCGACCCAGCACTCGGTCGCCGCGCTGCGCAGCATCGGCATCCAGCCGGACGCCATCGTGCTGCGCGCCGACCGCGAGGTGCCCACCGCCATCAAGCGCAAGATCTCGCTGATGTGCGACGTCGAGGAGGCCGCCGTGGTGGCCGCGATCGACGCCAAGTCCATCTACGACATCCCGCCCGTGCTGCACGCCGGCGGCCTGGACGCCTATGTGGTGCGCCGCATGGACCTGCCGTTCCGGGACGTGGACTGGACGCAGTGGAACGACCTGCTGCGCCGCGTCCACCACCCCCGGCACGAGGTGACCGTCGCCCTGGTCGGCAAGTACATCGACCTGCCCGACGCCTACCTCTCGGTGACCGAGGCGCTGCGCGCCGGCGGGTTCGCCAACAACGCGCGGGTCACCATCAAGTGGGTCACCTCCGACGACTGCCGGGTCCCCGGCGGCGCCGAGCGGCAGCTGTCCGACTGCGACGCCATCTGCATCCCCGGCGGCTTCGGCGAGCGCGGCGTCGAGGGCAAGATCGCCGCCATCACCTACGCCCGCGAGCACAGGGTCCCGCTGCTCGGCCTCTGTCTCGGCCTCCAGTGCGTGGTGATCGAGGCGGCCCGCAGCCTGCTGGGCATCCCCGGGGCCAACTCGACGGAGTTCGACAAGGCCGTCGCGCACCCGGTGATCTCCACCATGGAGGAGCAGCTGGACATCGTCGCCGGCGAGGGTGACCTGGGCGGCACCATGCGGCTCGGCCTCTACCCGGCCAAGCTCGCCGAGGGCTCCATCGTCCGCGAGACCTACGGCGACGAGCCCTACGTCGAGGAGCGCCACCGGCACCGGTACGAGGTGAACAACGCCTACCGCTCCGAGCTGGAGAAGAAGGCGGGCCTCGTCTTCTCCGGCACATCCCCGGACAACAAGCTGGTCGAGTTCGTGGAGTACCCGCGCGAGGTGCACCCGTATCTGGTCGCCACCCAGGCCCACCCCGAGCTGCGTTCCCGGCCCACCAGGCCGCACCCGCTCTTCGCCGGCCTGGTCGGCGCGGCGGTCCGCGCCCGGGTCGCGGCCGACGGCGCGGACGTGGCCTCGGCGGCCGGGGGAGACTGAGGGGCATGACCGAACAGTCCCCCGTGCCGCTCGTCGACTCCCCGACGCGGTGGCCCGTGACCGCGACGAAGACCCCGTTCACCGGCAACAAGACCAGCGTCCGCACCGACGAGGTCCAACTCCCCGACGGCAGCCGGGTGCACCGCGACTACCAGGTGCACCCCGGCTCCGTGGCCGTGCTCGCCCTCGACGAACGGGAGCGGGCCGTCGTGATCGAGCAGTACCGGCACCCGGTGCGGCACAAGCTCTGGGAGATCCCGGCGGGCCTGCTCGACGTCCCCGGCGAGAACCCGCTGCACGCCGCCCAGCGCGAGCTGTACGAGGAGGCGCACGTCAAGGCCGAAAACTGGCGGGTGTTGACCGACGTCTACACCACCCCGGGCGGCAGCGACGAGGCGGTGCGGGTCTTCCTCGCCAGGGAGCTGTCGGAGGCCGAGGGAGAGCGGTACGAGGTGTTCGCCGAGGAGGCGGACATGCGGATCGCCAGGGTGCCGGTGGCCGAGCTGGCGCGCGGGGTGCTCGACGGGCGGCTGCACAACACCTGCCTGGCGTTGGGCGTCCTCGCCTACCAGGCGGCCGTCTCCGGCGAGGGCCTGGAGGCCCTGCGCCCGGCGGACGCGCCGTGGCCCGCCAGGCCGTTCCCGAGCTGACGTGTCCTGACCCAGCGCCCCGGGGGCCTTGGCATACGCTCACCCCGTGACGGACGTGACGGAACAGACGGTCACCGACGGCGGGGACTTTCTCGGCCGCCGCCGCGAGCTGGCGAGCCTGCGTTCCGAGACGGAGCGCGCCGGCCTGGACACCCTGGCCGGCCGCCCCGCGCCCCGGGGCCGGGTGCTGCTCGTCGCCGGCCGCCCCGGCACCGGCAGGACCGCGCTGGCCGAGGCGTTCGCCGCCGAACTCGCCGCCTCGGGCGAGTACCCCGACGGGGTGCTCAGCGCCCGGCTGACCGAGCCGGGCGGCGAGCCCGTCGCCGTCGAACGCGTCGCCCGCGAGCTGCTCGCCCAACTCGGCGTCGCCGCCCCGGCCGGGGGAGGCGACGCCGAGCTGTCCGACCTGCTGACGGAGTCCCTCGACGGGCGGGCCGCCGTGCTCGTGCTGGACGACGTGGCCGACGCCGAGCAGCTCGCCGAGCTGGTGCCCGACCACCGCGCCTGCCTGGTGGTGGCCGTCGCCGGCGGGCCGCTCACCGGCGTCCCCGACGTCCGGCCCTGCGTGCTGGGCGGCCTCGACCGGCCGAGCGCCGTGCGGATGTTGGAGCGCGGCGCCGGCCCGGTGCGGGTCACCGTCGACCCGGGCGCCGCCGACAGCCTCGCCGAGATCTGCGCCGACCTGCCGGCCGCCCTCCGGCTCACCGCCGGCTGGCTCGCCTTCCACCCCGACCACACCCTGGTCGACGCGGTCCGCGGGATCGCCACCGCCGCCGACCACCTGCCGCTGCCCGACAGCCAGCCGCTGGACCCCGCCGACCTGCCGCTGCACCGCGCCTTCGGGCTGGTGCACGCGGCGCTGCCGACGCCGGCCGCCCGGCTGCTGCGGCTGCTGGCGCTCGCGCCCGAGGGGCTGGTCGACGACCATGTCGCCGCCGCCCTGGCCGGCGCCCCGGTCGGCGTGGGCCGCGCCCTGCTGACCGACTTCGCCGCCTTCGGCCTGCTGCACCCCGTTCCCGCGCCCCCCGCGTCGAGCGCGTCCCGCGTCGGGCCGCAGTACCGGGTGCCGGGCTGCCTGGCGCCGCTGCTGGCCGCGCTGCTGCGCGCCCACGAGCGCCCGGGCGAGGCGCTGTTGGCGCGGGCGCGGATGCTGGAGCGGGTCGTCCGGCAGCTGCGCGCCTGCCTGGCGGCCACCGAGCCGCCCGGCTCGCCGGCCGCCCGCTGGCTCGCCGGGCTGCCCCGCTCCCTGCGCTTCGAGAGCGCGAAGGCCGCCGCCGACTGGCTGGCCGCCCGGCTGCCCGCGCTGCTGGCCGCCGCCCGACTGGCCGTCTCCGACGGCGAGTTGGACACCCTGGCGCGGCGACTGGTCGCCGCGTTGACCCGGGCGCTGATCGCCCACCGGGGGGCGGACGACGCGGCGCCCGAGCTGTACCGGCTCCACGAGCTGGTGCTGGGGGTGGCCCAGCGCCAGGGCCTCACCAGGGAGCACGCGGCGGCGCTGCTCAACCTCGGCGACCTGGACGCGCGCACCGGCCGGCTCGCGGAGGCGCTGGCCCGCTACCGGGCCGCGCTGGAGGTCGCCCGCGCCGAGGGCGACGCGGCCGACCCGCTGGCCGTCGGCCGCACGCTGGAGTCCATCGGGGGCACCTACGCCGAGCTGAACGACTGGCAGCGCGCCGCCGACTGGTACGGCCGGGCCGTGGCCCTGGCCCAGACCCGGGACGACCTGGCCGCCGAGGCCAGGCTCCAGGGCCGGATCGGCGCGGTCCTCTCCTACGACGGGCAGCTGGAGGAGGCGCTGCGGGCCTGGCGGGCGGCGGCCTCGGCGCACCGCAGGAGCGGTGACGCGCACGCCTACGCCCGTTCGCTGACCGAGGCGGCGCGGGTGCTGGAGTACGCCGGCCAGTACGAGGAGTCCGAGCGGACGGGGCGGGAGGCGCTGCGGCTGGCGGCCGGCACCGGCGACCAGCGGCTCCAGGCCGCGCTGCGGCTGCGGCTGGCCGACGCGGCCGACCGCCTGGGCCGCGCCGAGACCGCCGCCGTGCACCGCGCGGTCGCCGAGCAGCTGCTGGCCGACACCCGTCCGGCCGAGCCGCCACGAGGTGGAGAACCGGATGATTCCTCTGCCCCTACAGAGGGAAACACTTGTGAAACGCAGCCGAAGCCTCGCCATGATTGACTGAAAGCAAGGCTGGACAACGTTCTCTCCTTACTTAGAATGGCGGCAGCACCCCCTTCGCGACACAAGGACCGTGATCGACATGAAGGTTGGCATCCCCCGCGAGGTCAAGAACAACGAGTTCCGCGTGGCCATCACCCCGGCCGGAGTGCACGAACTCGTCAGCGGCGGCCACCGGGTCTTCCTGGAGAGCGGCGCCGGCCTCGGCTCCGCCATCCCCGACGAGGAGTACCTCGCGGCCGGCGCCACCGTGCTGCCCGAGGCCGACCAGGTCTGGGCCGAGGCCGACCTGCTGCTGAAGGTCAAGGAGCCCGTCGCCGAGGAGTACCACCGGCTCCGCAAGGACCTGACGCTCTTCACCTACCTCCACCTCGCGGCCTCCCGCGCCTGCACCGAGGCGCTGCTGGCCGCCGGGACCACCGCCATCGCCTACGAGACCGTCGAGGCCCGTGGCGCCCTGCCGCTGCTCGCCCCGATGTCGGAGGTCGCCGGGCGGCTGGCGCCCCAGGTCGGCGCCTACCACCTGATGCGCCCCTCCGGCGGCCGGGGCGTGCTGCCCGGCGGCGTGCCCGGCAGCCCCGCCGGCCACGCCGTGGTGATCGGCGCCGGCGTCGCCGGGTGGAACGCGACCCAGATCGCGGTCGGCCTGGGCTTCCAGGTCACCGTCCTCGACAAGGACACCGACAAGCTCCGCGCGATGGACCGCGCCTTCGGCACCCGGGTGCGCACCGTCACCTCCACCGCGTTCGCCCTGGAGCGCGAGGTGCTCACCGCCGACCTGGTGATCGGCGCCGTGCTGGTGCCGGGCGCCCGCGCGCCCAAGCTGGTCAGCGGCGAGCTGGTCTCCCGGATGAGGCCGGGAAGTGTCCTTGTCGACATCGCGATCGACCAGGGCGGATGCTTCGCCGACTCCCGTCCCACCACCCACGCCGAGCCGACGTTCCCCGTGCACGACGCGCTCTTCTACTGCGTGGCCAACATGCCCGGCGCCGTGCCCAGTACCTCAACGCACGCGCTGACCAACGCGACCCTGCCGTACGTTCTCCAACTCGCCGCCGACGGCTGGCGTTCCGCGCTGCGCGCCAGCCCCGGGCTGGCCGCCGGGCTCGCCACCCACGAGGGCCAGGTGGTCCACCAACCGGTCGCCGAGGCTCACCAACTGCCCTTCACCGCGCCCTCCGAGGTGCTCGCCTGAGCCGAACGCCCCGCCGGCGCGGGCCGGCGGGTCAACTCCCCGCGTCAACATCGGGAATGTCACACCGGTCCGTTCGACGACCGTGTCGATTCAGCCACTCGGGCGCTTGTCGCCGGCGCCCGACACCCCCTCAACTCCGCGCTCACGTCGCGGTTTAGGGGCCTCGGCGCGGGCGCAATGCCCCGGCTCGCGAAGCATGGGGCCTTGACAAGCGATTGTTCGATGGCCGACACATCCGTGCCGGTCCGGTGGATTGTGTTGCTGCGGACCGCCGACACGCCATAGAGTCGCCAAACGTCGGCATGGTGCAACGCTGACTCTGTCTAGAAGTTTCCTGGTCCCCAAGGAGGTAAGACGACTTGTGAATGAGTCGATAATTACTCCCAGGGGAGCACAGCCAGGGGTCCCGGAGCGGCGTCAGAGCGCCTCGGATTCGACGGGCAACGGCTCCGTCGCTGTTCATACCTTCGCAACCCACCAGAGCCAACCGAGCATGACAGCGCATCAGAGCACGGACGGCCACGAGGCCAGTGCCGTCACAGGCAACCGTACGGCCGGCGAGTCCGACCGTTTCCCCGACTACGAAGACCTCCCCGACGGGCAGTTCTACGACCCGGACGCGGAATACGAGCCCGACCCCGAATACGCGGCCACCATCGCGCCGGACGCCGCCCGGCAGCGCCGGGAGCGGATCGGCCCCACCGGCCGGCCCCTGCCGTACTTCCCCATCCCCGGACCGCTCACCGAACGCGGCCCGGCGAAGGTCATCGCCATGTGCAACCAGAAGGGCGGCGTGGGCAAGACCACCTCCGCCATCAACCTGGGCGCGGCGCTGGCCGAGTACGGACGCCGGGTGCTGCTGGTCGACTTCGACCCGCAGGGCGCCCTCTCCGTCGGCCTCGGGGTCAACCCGATGGAGCTGGACCTCACCATCTACAACCTGCTGATGGAACGGGGCATGGCCCCCGACGAGGTGCTGCTCAAGACGGCGGTCGCCGGCATGGACCTGCTGCCGAGCAACATCGACCTGTCCGCCGCCGAGGTGCAGCTGGTCAGCGAGGTCGCCCGGGAGTCCACCCTCCAGCGCGCCCTCCAACCGCTGCTCAACGACTACGACTTCATCATCATCGACTGCCAGCCCTCGCTCGGCCTGCTCACCGTCAACGCGCTCACGGCGGCGCACAAGGTGATCGTGCCGCTGGAGTGCGAGTTCTTCGCGCTGCGCGGGGTGGCCCTGCTCACCGAGACCATCGAGAAGGTGCAGGAACGGCTCAACCCGGACCTGCGGCTCGACGGCATCCTGGCGACCATGTACGACTCGCGCACCGTGCACAGCCGCGAGGTGCTCGCCCGGGTCGTCGAGGCGTTCGATGACAACGTGTACCACACCGTCATCGGCCGCACCGTTCGCTTCCCCGAGACCACCGTCGCGGGCGAGCCGATCACCACCTACGCCTCCAACTCGGTGGGCGCCGCCGCCTATCGACAGCTCGCCAGGGAGGTGCTCGCCCGGTGCCACGCCGAGTGAGCCTTCCGGCGGCCGACGAACTGTTCCGTACCACGGGTGGGGCGGCCGTCCAGCCGTCAACGCCCGCCACCTCCCAGGACAACGGGGCGGCCGAGCCCCAACCGGCGCCGCCCGCCGAGCAGTCGGGCGAGCCGGCGGCCCCGGGCGCGGCCGGCGCCCCCGACGAGGGCGCGCGGGAGGGGCGCGCCGCG
>NZ_RFFJ01000076.1 GCF_003696235.1 Streptomyces triticirhizae | reverse complement strand
CAGCTCCGCCCGGCCCGCTACGGTGAGCGCCGCGACGGGCGGCCTGCCGGCCTGGACCTCGCCGGCGAGCGCCACGCAGAAGTCCACCACCGCCTCCCGCTGCCGCCGCACCGCCGCCGCCTCCCGGCGGCGCCGCCACCTGCGGGCGACCAGCGGCGCGGCGAGCACCGAGGCCACCAGGGGCAGCGCGGAGCGCGCCGCCACGGCCAACACGGCTCCCGCCGCGACCCAACAGAGGACCGCCCGCGCCTCCGACGCGTCGGGCACCCGAGGGCGCCACCGAAGAACCCACCGGCCCCGGCCCATCCGGCCACGGCCAAACCCCCGGCCCGCGCCGGCCAGCAGCCACGCCCCGGCCCCCGCGCACAGCGCCGCGCCCCACTGCGTCGCCTGCCCGCTCACAGCGCGCCTCCCCCGCCCCGCGCGCAGAGCCGCGTCAGCCGTGCCCAGCCGTCCTCCCGGACGAAGCCGTCCCGCGCCCAGCGGGCGGCCGGCACGGTGCGCACCAGGCCGCGCGGCCCCTGCTCCAGCAGCTGGATCTCCGCCAGCCGGCGACGGCCCGACTCCCGGTCCCTGACGAGATGCAGGACGAGGGCGAGGGCGGCGGCCAACTGGCTGTGGAGCGCGGCCCTGGGCAACCCGGCCGAGCAGCCGAGCGCCTCAAGCCGGGCCGGGACGTCCCCCGCCGCGTTGGCGTGGAGGGTGCCGCACCCGCCCTCGTGGCCGGTGTTGAGCGCGGCCAGCAACTCGGTGACCTCGGGGCCCCGCACCTCCCCGACCACCAGCCTGTCCGGCCGCATCCGCAGCGCCTGCCGCACCAGGTCGCGCAGCGTGACCCGGCCCGCGCCCTCCTGGTTGGCCGGGCGGGTCTCCAGCCTGACGACATGAGGGTGACTCGGCCTCAGCTCGGCCGAGTCCTCGACGAGCACCACCCGCTCCCGTGGGCCGACCAGACCCAGCAGGGAGGCCAGCAGCGTGCTCTTGCCTGAGCCCGTGCCGCCCGTGACCAGGAACGAGAGCCGGGCGGCGAGCACCGCCCGCAACACCCGGTCCCCGCCGGGCGGCAGGGTGCCAGCCCGGCGCAACTCCGGCAGCGTGAAGGCCCGGTGACGCACCACTCGCAGCGAGACACAGGGCGAGCCCACCACCACGGGCGGCAGCACGGCGTGCATCCGGGTGCCGTCGGGAAGCCGGGCGTCCACCCAGGGCCGGGCGTCGTCCAGCCGCCGCCCGGCCGAGGCGGCCAGCCGCTGCGCCAGCCGCCTCACGGACGCCGCGTCGGGAAACCGCACCTCGGCCCGCTCCAGGCCGGCGCCCCGGTCGACCCACACCTCGTCCGGGCCGTTCACCAGAACATCGGTGACGTCCGGGGCGGCCAGCAGCGGCTGGAGCGGGCCGGCGCCCACCAGCTCGGAGCGCAGCGCGCGCACCACCGACAGCACCGCCCGGTCCCCCAGCAGCAGTCCCTGGGCACGGAGCGCGGCGGCCACCCGGCCCGGCGTCGGCTCGGCGCCCTCCTCGGCCAGCCGCAGCCGCACCGTCTCCAACAGCGCGGGCAGCTCCGGCAGCTCTCCTTCGGGGGCGGAACGGTCGCCGCCCAGGCCGGCGACCGTCGCGCGGAACTCGGCGCCGGTCATGTCGAGGCCCCCTCGCGCGGCTGGGCGCGGTCGAGCAGCGTGGCGCAGAAGGCGGCGAGGGCGCCCCTGGGGTTGGCCCCGGGCGGCTCCCCCATCTCGGCCGCGGTCGAGAGCCCGGGCTCGTCGAGCAGCTCCCCCGCGAGCGGCAGCCGCAGCATCCGGGACAGCTCCGCCGCCGGCAGCTCGTCGCCCGGCCGCATCCTGGCGACCAGGCGCAGATCCCGCACCAGCGCCCCGGCACCGCTGACGACCCGCCGGGCCGCCGCCGTCGCCCGCAACTCGCAGGGCACCACGAGGAGTCCGAGATCGAGCTGGGTGAGCGCCTCGGCCGCCGCCTCGTCGACGGCGCGCGGCAGGTCGATGACCAGGACGCCGCCGCCCCTGCGGGCGGAGGCCAGCACCGAACGCATCGCCTCCACCGGGAGCCGGACGCCCTCGTCCCTGTCCCAGCTGAGCAGGCTCACGCCGTGCACCCGGGGCAGCGCCTCGTCCAGGGCCGCGCCGGAGAGCCGGCCGCGCGCGGAGAGAAAGGCCGGCCAGCGCTTGCCCGCCGTTCGCTCCCCGCCGAACGGCACGTCGAGGCCGCCGCCCAGCGGGTCGGCGTCCACCAGCACGCTGCGGCGCCCCGCCCGCGCGGCGGTCACCGCGAGCGCGCAGGCCAGCGAGGAGGACCCGGCTCCGCCCCTGCCGCCCAACACCCCGAGGGTGAGCGTCGGTTGGCCCGGGCCCTCCACCGCGTCGGCGATGCGGTCCGCGAGACGGGGCTCGTCCCACGGGAGATGGAGCACCTGCTCGACGCCGATCGTCACGGCCCTGGCCCAGACCATGTGGTCGTCGAGATTCCGTCCGACCAGGAGCACGCCCGGGCGTCGGCCCTGCCGGGCGGCGCGCTGCGCGAAGGCCGGCGCCCGGTCGTCGCCGATCAACACCAGCGGCGCGCTCCACCACTGCTCGGCGGTGGGCGGCGCCCCGTGCACCACCTCGACCTCGGCCCCGGCCACGGCACACAGCCTCAGCAGGTCGTCGAGCAGCTCGTCCTCCTCGGTCAGGACCAGCACGGGCCTGACCCCCGGCCTACCCCCCGGCACGGACGCCGACGACGCCGACGACGCGGACGACGCGGACGTGGATTCCTTCATGGCGAAGCCCCCTCGGCTCCGGGCGCCGACTCCGTCGAACGCCCTCCGAAACAACACATCACCCACAGTGACCGCATCCGGACGCCTTTGGGGAAGCCAGCCCAAATCTGTGGATAACCAGCCCCCTGTGGAAAAGTCCGTCACCCACACGAGGCACAGCCATCGACAGCGACAACAAACGGGCACACAGAGTCACCGCTTGGCCGGGTGCCGAAGCGGGAAGAATGGCCGAGTACATACGCCTGGCCGGAGCGCCAACGCGGCGCCCCATACGCACACCGAAGCGAGGCCAGGCCGTTGAACTGCGAAAACGCCCCCGGACAGGCGACGACCCCCGCCGGGGGGGAGAGCGGGGGTCGTCTTCCACGGCCGACTCGGGGGGGGAGGAGCCGGGCCGGGTTAGCACGGTCGCGAACGATCCGTGACTTCCATGGTGTACCCGAGAGCCTTCTCAGGCAAACCCACGCGCCCCAGCGTACGCCGAATGGCGGGCCCTTATGCTCGGGGCGTGGAAATCCTGCCGCAGCCCCGGACCGCCGCCTTCTTCGATCTTGACAAGACCGTCATCGCGAAGTCGAGCACGGTCACCTTCAGCAGGTCGTTCTACCAGGGCGGACTCATCAACCGCAGGGCCGTGTTGCGCACCGCCTACGCCCAGTTCCTCTTCCTGCTCGGCGGCGCCGACCACGAGCAGACCGAGCGGATGCGGGAGTACCTCTCGGCGCTCTGCCGGGGGTGGAACGTCCAACAGGTGCGGGAGATCGTGGCGGAGGCCCTGCACGAGGTCATCGACCCGATCATCTACGACGAGGCCGCCTCGCTCATCGAGCGGCACCACGAGGCCGGCCGGGACGTCGTGATCGTGAGCACGTCGGGGGCGGAGCTGGTGGAGCCGATCGGGGAACTCCTCGGCGCCGACCGGGTGGTGGCGACCCGCATGGTGGTGGCCGACGGCTGCTACACCGGCGAGGTGGACTACTACGCCTACGGCCCGACCAAGGCCGAGGCGATCGCCGAGCTGGCCGTCTCCGAGGGCTACGACCTGGACCGCTGCTACGCCTACAGCGACTCCGTCACCGACCTGCCCATGCTGGAGGCGGTGGGGCACCCGCACGCCGTCAACCCGGACCGCGCGCTGCGCAAGGAGGCGGCCGCGCGGGAGTGGCCGGTGTTGACGTTCGAACGGCCGGTGCGGCTGCGGCAGCGGGTGTCGCTGGGCATACCGTCGCGCCCCGCGCTGGTGGCCACGGCGGCGGTCGCGGCGGCCACCGCAGGGGGGTTCGTCTGGTGGTACGCCAACCGCCGCCGCGCGGCCGGGCGCGCCGCCTGAGCCGGCGCGGTCAGGCAGCACCGCGCTGGAGCGCCTCGCAGACCGCGACGGACTCGCGGGCGCCGAGTTCCGCCGCCCTGGCGCAGTGCGCGATCCAGCCGGCGACCCCGGCCATGGTTCCCGTCAGATAGCCGTCCAGCGCGGCGAGATAGCGCTCCCGCCCCTGCTCGGCGTGGCCGACCTCGGTCGGGGTGACGGCCTTCGGGTCGAGCCCGCCGCCGACCAGCACCAGCCGCGCCGCCGCGCGGGCGACCAGCCCGTTGTGGCTGGCGAACGGGCGCAGCGCCAGCAGTTCCCCGTGCACCACCGCCGCCGTCACCAGCGCCGGGGCGGCCGAGCCCGCCACGACGATGTCGGCGAGCGCCGCCAGCCGCGCGGCCACCTCGTCGGCGCCGGGGGCGGGCGGCAGCGCGGCAAGCGCGGGTTCGTCGACCGCCTCGCCGGCCAGCCGGGGGCGGCCCACCCGGTCCTGGCCGGCCGCCGGGCCGCCGGCGGCGACCAGGTGCAGCCTGGCGAGGACCCGCAGCGGGGAGCCGCGCCAGATGCCCAGCGACTCCGTGGCCTCGGCGGTGGCCCGCAGCGCCGCCCCCACCGTTCGGGCCTCCTCGTCCCCGCCGAAGTCGCCGCGCCGCCTGACCTCTTCGAGCGCCCAGTCGGCGCCGGCCAGCGCGGCCGAGGCGCGGGCGCCGCGCAGCGCCGACTCGGCGGCGACCTCGGGGCTGCGGCGGCGCATCACGCGGTGCCCGTAGACGGCGTCCACCGCCTCCCGTACGCCGGCCACCGCCGCCGGCACTCCGGGCAGTTCGGCCAGTCTGGCCAGGGGGTCGGTCTGCGGTTCGGTGGATGCTCCGGGGCTCATAGCACCGAAGCCTAGGCCGGGTCCAGCGATCATCGGCGACTCGTTCGAGTGGACTTCCCCACTTCGTGTGTTCGGGTGTTCCGTCAACACCACTACGCTGTTGAACATGAAGATCGCTTTCGTAGGCAAGGGCGGCAGCGGCAAGACGACGCTGTCCTCGTTGTTCGTCCGGTACCTCGCGGCCGGAGGCGTCCCGGTGACGGCGGTGGACGCCGACATCAACCAACACCTGGGCGTGGCCCTCGGCCTCTCGGAGGAGGAGGCCGCCGCGTGCCCGCCGCTGGGCGCCAGGCTGCCGTTGATCAAGGACTACCTCCGGGGCGACAACCCGCGCATCCTGTCGGCCGAGACCATGATCAAGACGACGCCGCCGGGCGCGGGTTCGCGGCTGCTGCGGCTCTCGGAGCCCAACCCGGTCTTCGACGCCTGCGCCACCACGGTGCCGCTGGAGGAGGGGTCGGCCCGGCTGCTGGTGACCGGCCCGTTCACCGCGGACGACCTCGGGGTGGCCTGCTACCACTCCAAGACCGGGGCGGTGGAGCTGTGCCTGAACCACCTCGTGGACGGGCGCGACGAGTACCTGGTGGTGGACATGACGGCCGGCAGCGACTCGTTCGCCTCCGGGCTCTTCACGCGCTTCGACATGACCTTCCTGGTCGCCGAGCCCACCCGCAAGGGCGTCTCGGTCTACCGTCAGTACCGCGAGTACGCGCGTGACTTCGGGGTCGCCCTGCGCGTGATCGGCAACAAGGTGCAGGGCCCGGAGGACGTCGCCTTCCTGCGCGCCGAGGTCGGCGACGACCTGTTGGTGACGCTCGGCCACTCGGACTGGGTGCGCGCGCTGGAGCGCGGCGAGGAACGGCCGTTCGCGGCGCTCGACGCGGCCGACGTCGCGGCGCTGCGCGCCATGCACGGCGCGGCGGACGCCAGCTACCGCGACCGCGACTGGGAGCGCTACACGCAACAGATGGTGCACTTCCACCTGAAGAACGCGGCGAGTTGGGGCAACGACAGGACCGGGGCCGACCTGGCCGCGCAGGTCGACCCCGGGTTCGTGCTGCGGGAGGCCCCCAGCCCGCTGCCGGCCTGAGCCAGGAGCCGGCGGCCGGTGGTCAGCCCGCCAGGTACGCCTCCCACCCGCCGGGCGGGGCCTGGCCGACGCCGAGGCCCCGCAGCCGGTCCAGCACCTCGGGGTCCTGGGCGTCCAGCCAGTCGACCAGCTGGCGGAAGGAGACGCACTCGACGCCTTCCCTCGGGCACAGCTCGGTGATCAGGTCCTCGACGGCGTCCATGTAGATGCCGCCGTTCCACTGGTTGAAGTGGTTGCCGATGATCAACGGCGCGCGGTTGCCCTCGTAGGCCCGGTCGAACGCCGCCATCAGGCCGTCGTACATCTCGGCCTGCCAGGTGGGCCACATGGCCGGGTCGCCGCTCTGCTCGCCCGACTGGTTGACCATGAAGTTGTAGTCCATGGAGAGCGTCTCGAAGGACCGCCCCGGCATCGGGACCGACTGGAGCGAGATGTCCCAGACACCGTGCCGCTGCTGGGGCCAGAGTTGGAGCGAGTTGCCGCTGGAGTCGTAGCGGAAGCCCATCTCGGCCGCCGCCGGCAGCAGGTTCTCCTGGCCCTCCAGGCAGGGCGCGCGCCCGCCGACCAGCTCCTGGTCGTAGTCGAACGGGAGCGGCTCCTCGTCGGTGAGGCCGGTGGTGGTGCGCCAGTTCTGGACCATCCAGCGGGCCTGCTCGATCTCGTCGACCCAGTCCTCGACGGACCAGCTGGAACCGCCGGTCGGGCCGCAGAAGTGCCCGTTGAAATGGGTGCCGATCTCGTTTCCCTCGCGCCACGCCAGCCTCAGTTGTTCCAGCGTCGCGGCGATGTGCTCGTCGGAGAGATAGCCGATGTCGGACGCGCCCGGCTGGTGTCCGGGCGGCTCGTACCTGAGGCGCTCACTCTCCGGCAGGAGATAAATACCGGACAGGAAGAACGTCATGTCCGCGTCGTAGCGCTCGCCGAGTTCGCGGAATCGCGAGAAGAGCTGATTGTCGTCCTCGCCGGCGCCGTCCCAGGAGAAGACGACGAACTGCGGCGGCTCCTCGCCGGGCGCCAGCGGCTCGGGGGCGGGGGGCTGCCCGGGCTGGGGGCCGGTGTTGGCCGTCGAGCCGTCGCCGAGCAGTTGGGGCGCGGCTCCGGCGTCGTCCCCGCCGGGGTCCTCCTCGGCCGGGCCGTCGGAGGCCGACTCCTCCTGGTCGCTCCGGCCGGCTTCGGACTCGGTGTCGCCGAGCAGCGAGCAGGCCGTCATGCCCAACGCCAGCGCCCCGATGGCCACCAGGCTCGCCGTCCGTCTCGTCGTGTGTGTGACCATCTCGCGTCCTCCCGTTGCCAACGCAGTGGTTTGTCCGCTCCGCCCGGTGTGCCGGGGAGCCAGACAAACTCTTCCTCTCAGCGTTAGAGATGTTTGTATGACAAGCGGTTCCCATGACTTTTTAGCTCCTTCGGATTAATTGCGGGGCCAAACGGGGTCTGCCCCTCGTACAGACCTTTGCGCTCCATTACTCTTCGTTTACCAAGCCTTGAGAAATGCCATAACTCCTGTAACTCCGGGGTTTTCGCCCCTCACGGACGGAGACGGAAGATGTCCGCCTGCGCCCCCACTCCCGATTCGACCCAGCCCGAGCCGTCGTCCCCCTCGGTCTCCTCAGGCCCCTCGGGTCTCTCAGGTCCCCCGGGCCCCTCGGGTCTCCCGTCATCCGCTCCGGCGGCGGCCCGGACCCCCGATCCGGCCGGAGCCGGCGCTGACCCGGGTCCGGCGGAACGTCGCCGCGCGGATCTGTCCGCCTCGATCTCGGTCTTCCTGATCGCCCTGCCGCTCTCCCTCGGCATCGCCCTGGCCACCGGGGCGCCGCTCCAGGCCGGGCTGGTGGCGGCGGCGGTCGGCGGCATCGTGGTCGGGCTGCTGGGCGGTGCGCCGCTCCAGGTCAGCGGCCCCGCGGCCGGGCTCACGGTGGTCACGGCCGACCTGATCCAGCAGTACGGCTGGCGCACCACCTGCGCCATCACGGCCCTCGCCGGCCTCGCCCAACTCGGGCTCTCGGCGCTCCGGGTGGCGAGGTCGGCCCTGATGGTCAGCCCGGCGATCGTGCACGGGATGCTGGCGGGCATCGGGGCCACCATCGCGCTCTCCCAGCTCCACATCGTGCTGGGCGGCGAGCCGGAGAGTTCGGCGCTGGACAACCTCGCCGATCTGCCGGGTCAGTTGGCCGACCCCCAGCTGGCCTCGCTCGGGGTCGGCGGGCTGACGGTGGCGGTGCTGCTGCTCTGGCCCCGGCTGCCGGGGCGCACGGGCGGCCTGGTGCGGAGGGCGGCGCCGGCCGCGCTCGCCGCCGTGGTGCTGGCGACGTTCCTCTCCTGGGCGCTGTCCCTGGGGGTGCCCCGGGTCGACCTCCCCTCCTGGAGCAGCCACGCACTGCCGGAGCTGCCGGACGGGCCGGTGCTGGGGCTCTTCGCCGCCGTGCTCACGATCACGCTGGTGGCGAGCGTGGAGTCGCTGCTGTCCGCGGTCGCCGTCGACAAGCTGGCCGCGGCCAGGCAGCGGGCCGGCGGGCCCCGGGTGCCGCGCGCCGACCTCGACCGCGAGCTGCGCGGGCAGGGCGTGGCCAACCTGGTCTCCGGCTCCCTCGGCGGGCTGCCGGTGACGGGCGTGGCGGTGCGCAGCTCGGCCAACGTGGCGGCGGGGGCGGTCAGTCGGCGCTCGACGATCCTGCACGGCTGCTGGGTGCTGCTCGCGACGGGCCTGTTGGTGGGGCTGCTGGAGCTGATCCCGCTCGGCGCCCTGGCGGCGCTGGTGATGGTGGTCGGGGTGCAGATGGTCAACATCACCCACATCCGCAGCGTGACCCGGCACCGCGAGGTCGCCGTCTATGTCGCCACGGCCGTCGGGGTCACGGTCTTCGGAGTGCTGGAGGGGGTGGGGATCGGCATCCTCGCGGCGGTGGCGGTCGCGCTGCACCGGCTGACCCACACCGGGATCAGCCACGAGCGGCTGCCCGACGGCACCCATCGGGTGCGGGTGCGGGGGCAGTTGACCTTCCTCGCTGTGCCCCGGCTGTCCCGGGTGCTCGGGCAGGTCCCGGAGGGGGCGAGGGTCTCGGTCGAGCTGGAGGGCACCTTCGTCGACCACGCCGCCTACGAGACGCTGCACGACTGGCGGGCGGCGCACCAGGCCCAGGGGGGAACGGTGGAGCTGCCGGGCGGGCTCGGGCGTTCCGGGAGCAAGGTCGCCGCGCCGCACCGCTGCCATCCCTGGCACTCCTGGCGGAACCACCGGGACGTCGCCTGCGAGACGGCTCCGGCCGACGGCTCCCCGGCGCCGGTCGCCCTGGCCGATCCACTCCTCGGCGGGCTGCGCGCCTTCCAGAGCACCACCGCGCCCATGGTGCGGGAGGAGTTGGCCCGCCTGGCCCGCGAGGGGCAGCGGCCCGGTCAGCTCTTTCTGACCTGCGCCGACTCCCGGCTGGTCACCAGCATGATCACTTCCAGCGGCCCGGGCGATCTCTTCACCGTGCGGAACATCGGGAACCTGGTGCCGCCGCCCGGCACCGAGTCCGGCGACGACTCGGTGGGGGCCGCCATCGAGTACGCGCTGACCGAGTTGGGCGTCACCACCATCACGGTCTGCGGGCACTCGGGGTGCGGGGCGATGCGGGCCCTGCGCTCGGCGGACCGCGAGCGGGGCGGGCTGCCCGAGGGGCCCCTCGGGCGCTGGCTGCTCCATGCCAGGCCCAGCCTGGAGCGGCTGCGGGAGGACCCGAGCCCCCGGCTCGACGACGGCAGCCCCCGGGTCGACGACGACGGCGCGGTGGGCGGCCCCGAGGAGGAAGAGGAGGAGTTGGAGGCGCTCTGCCTGGCCAATGTCGTGCAGCAGTTGGATCATCTCGCCAAGCACCCCTGGGTGGCCCAGCGGTTGGCGGAGGGCGCGGTCGAGCTGCGGGGGATGTACTTCCACGTGGGGCGGGCCCAGGCCTATGTGTTGGATCGGGAGCGGGGGCGGCCTCCGGTCTTCACGGCGGTGCGGCCCGAGCGGGTGGAGGGGGTGGTGGGGGTGCCGGCGAGCGGCCGGGCGGAGCCCGTTCGTCGCAGCGGTTGACCGTTCGTCGCGCTGGGTTCGAATGGCCTTGTCAAAGCAGGGTGGGACTGATGGGGTGTGCTCTGGGACACAACTGACGCCGCGAGGGTGACTGTCTTTGTGCGACGGGCGCTTGGCCGTCGGTCCTGGCCGACTCGTTCGCCCGCGTCACCCCCGGCGGCGGTGACAGCGACCGCTCAGCGTGGCGGGGCGAACAAGGAGGCGTTGTGAGTAACGAGAGCC
Organism: Streptomyces triticirhizae; assembly: GCF_003696235.1. GTDB lineage: Bacteria > Actinomycetota > Actinomycetes > Streptomycetales > Streptomycetaceae > Streptomyces > Streptomyces triticirhizae. The sequence continues at coordinate 15,238 of NZ_RFFJ01000076.1, read as the reverse complement.
TGGCCAACCTCATGACGGAGACCCGGAGGTTCGCACCCCCGGCCGAGGTGGCGGCGGGGGCCAATGTGACCGCCGCAGCCTATGAGGCGGCGGCCGAGGACCGGCTGGGGTACTGGGCGGAGCAGGCTCGCCGGCTGAGTTGGGAGCGGGAGCCGACCGAGACGCTGGACTGGTCCAATCCCCCCTTCGCCAAGTGGTTCGCCGACGGCAAGCTCAACGTCGCCTACAACTGCGTGGACCGCCATGTCGAGGCCGGCAACGGCGATCGGGTGGCCATCCACTTCGAGGGCGAGCCGGGCGACTCCCGGGCGATCACCTATGCCGAGTTGCAGCGCGAGGTCTCCCAGGCGGCCAACGCCCTTGGCGAGTTGGGGGTGGCGACGGGCGACCGGGTGGCGATCTACATGCCCATGATTCCCGAGGCCGTGGTCGCGATGTTGGCCTGCGCCCGGATCGGCGCCCCGCACTCGGTGGTCTTCGGCGCGTTCTCCGCCGACGCGTTGGCCACCCGCATCGAGGACGCGGACGCCCGCGTGGTGATCACCGCCGACGGCGGTTACCGCAGGGGCGCGCCCTCCGCGCTCAAGCCGGCCGTGGACGAGGCCCTGACCCGGCCGGGCGCGGCCAATGTGCGCAATGTGCTGGTGGTGCGCCGCACCGGGCAGGACATTCCGTGGACGTCGGGCCGCGACGTGTGGTGGCACGAGGCGGTCGGCCGGCAGTCGGAGGAGCACACCCCCGAGGCGTTCGACGCCGAGCACCCGCTCTTCATCCTCTACACCTCGGGCACCACCGGGAAGCCGAAGGGCATCCTGCACACCACCGGCGGCTATCTGACCCAGGTCGCCTACACCCACCACGCGGTCTTCGACCTCAAGCCGGAGACCGACGTCTACTGGTGCACCGCCGACATCGGCTGGGTCACCGGCCACTCGTACATCGTCTACGGCCCGCTGGCCAACGGCGCCACCGAGGTGCTCTACGAGGGCACCCCCAACACCCCGCACAACGGCCGCTGGTGGGAGATCGTCGAGAAGTACGGCGTGACCCTGCTGTACACGGCGCCCACCGCGATCCGCACCTGTATGAAGTGGGGCGACGACATCCCCGCCCGGTTCGACCTGTCCAGCCTGCGCATCCTGGGCTCGGTCGGGGAGCCGATCAACCCCGAGGCGTGGGTCTGGTACCGCAAGCACATCGGCGGCGACCGCACCCCCGTGGTCGACACCTGGTGGCAGACGGAGACCGGCGCGATGATGATCAGCCCGCTGCCGGGCGTGACGTTGGCCAAGCCGGGTTCGGCGCAGACGCCGCTGCCCGGGATCAGCGCCACGGTGGTGGACGACGACGGGAACGAGGTGGCCAACGGCTCCGGCGGCTATCTGACGTTGACCGAGCCCTGGCCGTCGATGCTGCGCACGATCTGGGGCGACGACCAGCGTTTCCTCGACACCTACTGGTCCCGGTTCGAGGGCCGGTACTTCGCCGGGGACGGCGCCAAGAAGGACGAGGACGGCGACATCTGGCTGCTGGGCCGGGTCGATGACGTGATGTTGGTCTCGGGCCACAACATCTCGACCACCGAGGTGGAGTCCGCGCTGGTGAGCCACCCCCGGATCGCCGAGGCCGCCGTGGTCGGGGCCACCGACCCGCAGACGACGCAGGCGATCTGTGCGTTCGTCATCCTGCGCGGTGGGGCGCCGCAGGAGGAGGGGCTGGTCGAGGAGCTGCGGGCGCATGTCTCCAAGGAGTTGGGGCCGATCGCCAAGCCGAAGCGGATTCTGGCCGTGGAGGAGCTGCCCAAGACCCGCTCCGGCAAGATCATGCGGCGGCTGCTGAGGGATGTCGCGGAGAACCGCGAGCTGGGCGATGTCACCACGCTCACCGACCCGGCGGTGATGGACCTGATCCAGAGCAAGCTGCCCTCCGCGCCCTCGGAGGACTGAGACCCCGGAGGGCTGGGCCCCCGGAAGGACTGGGACTTCCGAAGGACCGAGGCCCTCGAAGGACCGAGCCCGGCGCGTGGGAGCGCCGGGGAGCATTCAGGGGCGCCCGATCGTTGATCGGGCGCCCCTATACCATCTGTGGCATCCCTCCCAAGGGCGACGAGGTGTCGCGACGGGCGCACCACCCAGGCAGCACTACTGTCACGTGCACCTACCGCAACCACGCCAGGAGAGAAAGTGAGAACGCGATGAGCGCAGCCGACGAGGGGCGCAGCCTCGGAGAGTTGGTCGCCTCGGCGACCAGCGAACTGTCCGGTCTGGTGCACGACGAGATCGCCCTTGCCAAGGCGGAGATCCGACAGGACGTCAAACGTGCCCTGTTCGGGAGCGTGGCGGGTGTGATCGCGGCCGGTCTTGTCGTCTTCGCCGTGCCGCTGTTGAGCTTCGCGCTCGCGTTCTGGCTGCGGAACTGGTGGGACCTCCCGCTGGCCGTGGCCTGTGTGATCGTCGCCGGCATCTATCTGGTGCTGGCGCTCGCGCTGGCGCTGTGGGCGAAGCGGAAGCTGGGGAGGATCTCGCCGCCGGAGCGGTCGATCCGTTCCGCCAAGGAGTCCGCGACCGTCCTCTCCCGCGCCAGGCCGCGCCCGCGCGAGAACGTTCCGAACGAGAGCGCTCCGCAGGAGCGCGCGGCGGCCGGCGACCATGCCGGCTCCTCCGCATGAACAACGCCGACAGCTCCGGGATGCGGTCCTCGGTCGTCCTCCAGGAGGGCCCGTGGACGCATCGCGATGTCGCGGCCAACGGAGCGCGGTTCCATATCGTCGAGGCGGGCGAGGGGCCGCTGGTCCTGCTGCTGCACGGTTTTCCCCAGTTCTGGTGGGCCTGGCGGCACCAGTTGACGGCGCTGGCGGAGGCGGGGTTCCGGGCGGTGGCCATGGATCTGCGGGGGATCGGCGGCAGCGACCGCACCCCGCGCGGCTACGACCCGGCGAACCTGGCGCTGGATGTCACCGGGGTGATCCGTTCCCTGGGCGAGCCGGACGCCGCGCTGGTCGGCCATGACCTGGGCGGCTATCTGGCGTGGACGGCGGCCGTGATGCGGCCCAAGCTGGTGCGGCGGCTGGCGGTCTCCTCGATGCCGCACCCCCGGAGTTGGCGGGCGGCGCTGCTGCGCGACCCGAGGCAGACGGCGGCCAGCCGCTATGTCTGGGGGTTCCAGCGGCCCTGGCTGCCGGAGCGGCAGCTGGTCGCCGACGAGGGCGCGCTGGTGGGGCGGCTGCTCCGCGACTGGTCCGGGCCGCGTCAGCCGGAGCCGGACGATGTGCTGGTGTATCGGCGGGCGATGTGTGTGCCGTCCACCGCGCACTGCGCCGTCGAGCCCTACCGCTGGCTGGTGCGGTCCATCGCCCGGCCGGACGGCATCCAGTTCAACCGGCGGATGAAGCGGCCGGTGCTGGTGCCCACGCTGCATCTGCACGGTTCGCTCGATCCGGTGCTCCGCACCCGCAGTTCGGCCGGCTCGGGCGAGTATGTCGAGGCGCCCTACCGCTGGCGGCTGTTCGACGGGCTGGGGCACTTCCCGCACGAGGAGGACCCGGCGGCGTTCAGCACCGAGCTGATCGACTGGCTGCGCGACCCGGAGCCCGACCGCTGAGCGGCGGGCCGTTCGCGGGCCGTTCGCCCGCCGTCCGGTCATGGACCGTCACGGCCCGTCACGGCCGTCACCGTTGCCGTCGGTGAGCGGGTGCCCGCCGGTTGACGGGGCGTCCGCCCCGTCGGTCCGGTTGGCAACTGCCAGGCGCATAGGCCGACGGACTTCGCGCACTTGAGGTTACTGACCTTGGACCCCGGGCAGGGACGTGTTATGGGCTGGACGCACGAATCCCGTGACGTGGCACGTGAACCAAGCGGCAATGGGGCCGCCACCCGGACGCGAGGCGCCGCTCGCGGCTTCCCGGGGGGCCCGTTGCCCGACCCGGCGATCAGATTTCCCGATATCCTCCGCCGTCGTGCGCGCTGGGTGAGCGTGCGCCTGCGGCATCCGCGCGGCTGAGCCCCACGCGCTCCGCGCCGAATCCTCCGCCCCTCACATCAAACCCCCACGCGGTACGAACGGCCGTCATGCCGGCGCGCAGCGCCCGGTGTTGACGGGCCGCTCGGCGGCACGCCCTCGGGCGGCCGCCTCCCTGACCTCGTCCAGGGTCAGCGCGTACCCGGTGCTGCCCTCGTCGAGGGAACGGGCGAAGACCACCCCGAGCACCTCGCCGCGCGGCGACAGCAACGGGCCGCCTGAGTTGCCCGGGCGAATGGTCGTGTGGAGGGAGTACACGTCCCGGCTGACGGTGTCGGTGCGGTAGATGTCCGGGCCCCTGGCCCGGTAGCGGTCCCTGACGCGGGCCGCCACGGCCTGGTAGGGGCCGCTCTCCGGGAACCCGACGACCACCGCGCCGTCCCCGGAGACCGCGCCGTGCGCGCTGAACGGCAGGGCGGGCGCCGGCAGTCCCGGCACGTCCAGCACGGCGATGTCGCGCGCCGGGTCGAAGAGCACCACGCTGCCGGGGAACGGCTCCCCCAGGCCGCCGATCCGCACCAGCGGCGCGCCGACCCCGCCGACGACATGGGCGTTGGTCAGCACCTTCCCGTGAGCGAAGACAAAGCCGGTGCCCTCCAGGGTGCGTCCGCAGCCGGGCGCCGAGCCCTCGATCCGGACGACCGAGCGCCACGCCTCGCGCAGCGCGGGCGCCTCGACCAGCTCCGGGTCGGGCGGCGGGACCCGGGTGACGGGTTCGGTGCCGATGGGGGCGGCCAGGCCGCGCGGCCCGTCGGGCGCCAGCAGGGTGCTCAGCTCCCCGGCCCAGGCGTCGGCGTCGGCGGGCAGCGCCCGGGAGACGCCGAACAGGACGCGGGAGGAACGGAGTTCGCGGCCGAGCGCGCCGGAGGTGACCATCGTCAGGGCCGAGCCGAGCAGCCAGGCGACCAGCAGCAGCGCCAGCGCGTGGATCAGGGCGCCGCCGGCGGCGTCGAGGGAGCGGGCCGGCGGCCAGGTGACGAGCGCCCGCAGCCGGACGCCGAGCAGGGTGGCGAGCGCCTGGCCGAGGACGGCGGCCGAACCGACCAGCAGCAGGCCGACGGTGGACCAGGGCGCGCCGATCCCGTCGGGCCACAGCAGCGGCAGCGCGCGGGCGGCGAACAGGGCGCCGAGCAGCAGCCCGACGGCCGAGCAGAGGCCGAGGAGCAGCCCCCTGCGGTAGCCGACCACCGCGAGCGAGCCGGCGGCCAGCAGCAGCGCGACGTCGAGGACGTTCACCCGGTCACGTTCTCACGCGGCCGGGGGCGGCTCACGCGGAGTGGTCCAACGGGAGCAGCCGTTCGGTGTCCCAGGGGCGTTCCCAACCGCCGTAGTGCAGCAGCCGGTCGATCACGCCGGCGGTGAAGCCCCAGACCAGGGTGTCGGCGACGTCGAAGCAGGGGCCACGGAAGCCGCTGGGGTGGAGCGCGGTGCCCCGGCGGCTCGGGTCGGCCAGGTCGGCGAGGGGCACGGTGAAGACGCGGGCGGTCTCCGCCGGGTCCTGCGGGGCGACCGGGGTGGGCTTGCACCACCAGGCGAGCACCGGGGAGACCACGAAGCGGCTGACCGGGATGTAGAGCCGGGGCAGCGTCGCGAAGATCCGCACGCCCGCCGGGTCGAGCCCGGTCTCCTCCTCGGCCTCGCGCAGCGCGGCCCGCCAGGGGCCCGCGCCCTCCGGGTCGCCGTCCTCCGGGTCCAACGCGCCGCCCGGGAACGAGGCTTGGCCGGCGTGTTGGCGCAGGCTGCTGGCGCGTTCCAGCAGCAGCAGCTCGGGGCCTCGGGCGCCCTCGCCGAAGAGGACCAGCACGGCGGAGGGGCGGCCGCCGGCGGGCGGCGGCAGGATGTCGCTGAGCTGGGCGGGCTCGATGGTGCGGGCCGCCGTGGCGAGCGGGCGCAGCCAGCCGGGGAGGTCCTCGGGGGCGGCCGGGCCCGCGGGCCGCGCGGCGCTGGCGCCCGGGGTCTTCGCGCCGGCGGTCGTGCTGGCCGAGGGTGCCGAACGCGTCGTGCTGGCCGAGGGGTCCGAACGCTTCGTGCTCTCCGAGGGTGCCGAACGCGCCGAGTGCGGGCGGCCGTTGGGGGCCGCCGCAGGGGAGGTGGAGTCCCGAGGGGCCTCGGCGGCGCTCGGGCAGGGATCGGCGTCGTGCGGGCTGGTCATCTTCAGGATGGCTCCCTGGGCGGAGGTCGGTGATGCGGGGTGGCCGGGCGCGGCCGGGGCGGGGCGTCATCAGCCGCCCGCCCGGGCGCCCAGGGGAGGGGCGGGGCGGCCCGGGTAGTCCGGCGGGGGCTTCAGCCGCTGGCCCGGCTGGCCGCCCATCTCGTACTTGAGCAGCGCGCGCGCCTTCTCCGGGTCGGTCTCGCCCTCGCCGTACGCCGGGCAGAGGTGGGCGATCGGGCAGGCGCCGCAGGCCGGCTTCCTCGCGTGGCAGATGCGGCGGCCGTGGAAGATCACCCGGTGCGAGAGGGTCGTCCAGTCCTTCCTGGGAAAGATCTCGGCCACTTCGGCCTCGATCTTCACCGGGTCCTCCTGCTCGGTCCACCGCCAGCGGCGGACCAGCCGCTGGAAGTGCGTGTCCACGGTGATGCCCGGGCGGTCGAAGGCGTTCCCCAACACCACGTGGGCCGTCTTGCGGCCCACGCCGGGGAGGGTCACCAGGTCCTCCAGGCGGCCGGGGACCTCGCCGCCGAAGCGGTCGCGCAGCTCGGTGGAGAGCCCGATCAGGGACCTGGCCTTGTTGCGGAAGAAGCCGGTCGGGCGGATCAGCTCCTCCAGCACCGCCGGGTCGGCCGCCGCCAGGTCCTCGGGGGTGGGGTAGGCGGCGAAGAGCTTGGGGGTGGTCTGGTTGACCCGCAGGTCGGTGGTCTGGGCGGAGAGCACGGTGGCCACCAGCAGCTGGAACGGGTTCTCGAAGTCCAGCTCGGGGTGGGCGTAGTAGTAGACCTCGCCGAGGGCCCGGTAGATCTTCCGCGCCCGGCGCACCATGGCCAGCCGGCTCTCGCCCGCCGCCCCGGCGGCGGAGCGGCCGGCCGGCGACGGGCTCACCCGCCCGGCCCCAAGTCGTTCGCCCTGAGCGGAATCCTGACGTGCGTTCACCCGGGTGGCCCTCACTTTCTCCCACGCCACCGCACGCGCGCCCCGCGCCCGCTGGCCACTCGGCCAGCGTAAACGGGAGGGCTGACATTCGCCCTTCCCCCGGCGAATTCACCCACCGAACGGGGCCCTGCCGTGGGCGGGTACGCACCGGTGCGTCAGACTTGTACCTGCTGGCCAGGCCGGGACATCCGGCATGATGAGAGGGTCAAAGCGTCCCCCGGGTCCGGCCGGGGGGGCTGGAGACCAGCGGCCCTCGCGGCCGACAAGGAGAGGAACCCGTGGACGACGTACTGCGGCGTGCCCCGCTCTTCGCGGCACTCGACGACGAGCAGGCCGCCGAGCTGCGCGCTTCCATGACCGAGGCCACGCTCGCCCGTGGCGACACCCTGTTCCACGAGGGGGACCCGGGCGACCGGCTCTATGTCGTCACCGAGGGCAAGGTGAAGCTGCACCGCACCTCGCCCGACGGCCGGGAGAACATGCTGGCTGTCCTCGGCCCCGGCGAGCTGATCGGCGAACTGTCGCTCTTCGACCCGGGCCCGCGCACCGCCACCGCCACCGCCGTCACGGAGGTGCGGCTGCTCGGCCTCGGGCACGGGGACCTCCAGCCGTGGCTCAGCGCCCGCCCCGAGGTCGCCGCCGCGCTGTTGCGCGCGGTGGCCCGCCGGCTGCGGCGCACCAACGACAGCATGTCCGACCTGGTCTTCTCCGACGTGCCCGGCCGGGTGGCCAAGGCGCTGCTGGACCTCTCGCGGCGCTTCGGGGTGCAGTCGGAGGAGGGCATCCACGTGGTCCACGACCTGACCCAGGAGGAGCTGGCCCAACTGGTCGGCGCCTCGCGGGAGACGGTCAACAAGGCGCTGGCCGACTTCGCGGCGCGCGGCTGGCTGCGCCTTGAGGCGCGCGCGGTGATCCTCCTGGACATCGAGCGGCTGGCCCGCAGGTCTCGTTAACGCCGACCGCTGCGCGGGCCGCTGCGCGCGGGCGTTTCGGGGAGAGCGCCGAGGCCGCTGCGCGGCCCGGCGCTCGGTGTCGCGACGCCGTCGCGGGGCGGGGCGGGCGTTGATCAGGGTGGTTCCGGCCAGGGTGCGGGTGCGGAGGACCGAGCGGCCGGCGCGGTCGGTCCTGGCGCCCAGGTCGGGGGCGCGGTCGCCCGCCCGGGGCGGCGATGGGGGCCGGGTCGGTCGGGGGTGGTCAGCGCGGTGCGTCGCGTTGGGTGAGGTAGTCGAGTTGGGCGCGGACGGAGAGTTCGGCGGCGAAGCGGACGGCGGAGTCGACGTCGGCGTAGACCTCGGCGACGACCTGCGGCGCGGTGGTCAGGCCGCGTCGGACGGCCGCCTCGACCTGGGCGAGGCGCTCGGCGCGGTGGGCGAGGTAGTGGTCGAGGACGCCCTGGGCGTCGGCCAGGACCGGGCCGTGGCCGGGGAGGACGGTGTGGGCGCCCGCGTCGCCCTCGGTGAGGGAACGCAGCCGGCGCAGCGAGTCCAGGTAGGCGCCGAGGTGGCCGTCCGGGTGGGCGACCACGGTGGTGCCCCGGCCGAGCACGGTGTCGCCGGTCAACAGGGCGGCGTCGGCCGGGAGATGGAACGAGAACGAGTCGCGGGTGTGGCCCGGGGTGGCGACGACGCGGAGTTCGAGGCCGCCGGTGGTGACCACGTCGCCGTCGGTGAGTCCCTCGTCGCCGAGCCGCAGCGCGGGGTCGAGGGCGCGGACCGGGGCGCCGGTCAGTTCGGCGAGGCGGGCGGCGCCCGCCGAGTGGTCCGCGTGGCCGTGGGTGAGCAGCAGCAGGGCGACGCGGCGGCCCTGGGCGGCGACGGCGTCGCGCACGGCGTTGAGGTGGGCCTCGTCGAGCGGGCCCGGGTCGACGACGACGGCCTCGGTGGCGTCGGGTTCGGCGATGATCCAGGTGTTGGTGCCGTCCAGGGTCATCGGGGAGGGGTTGGGGGCCAGCACGCAGCTGGCGCGTTCGGTGATCCGGCCGCTGGGGGCCGCTCCGCTGGGGCGCCCGGGGGGCGTCGGGGCTCCGGTCAACGTTCCCTCACGTTCCTCGCGTGTCCTGAACCTGTCCTGACGTGTGTGGCGCGCGCTGCTCGAACTCCCGGTGGCCGGGCCAGCTCAGCACGACCTCGTCGTCGACCAGTGTCGCGCGGGCGATCACCGGTGTCAGGTCGTGCCCGGCCGCGCCGGCGAGGGCCTCGGCGGTGGTGCGGTGGGGCAGGAGCTGGCGCAGGGTGGCCACGGTGGGCGGCATCATCGCCCATTCGCCCCGCTCGTAGCCGGCGAGGGCCTCGGCCGGGGAGAGCCAGGCGACGTGGTCGGCCTCGGTTGAGGCGTTGCGGCCGCGCTGGCCGGGCGGCAGCGCGGCGGCGAAGAACCAGGTGTCGTAGCGCCGGCTCTCGAACTCCGGGGTGATCCACCGCGCCCAGGGCCGCAGCAGGTCGCCGCGCGGCAGCAGGGCGCGGCGGGCGAGGAGGGCGCTGAACGACAGCTCGTGGGCGGCGAGGGCGCGCCGGTCGGCCTCCCAGTCCTCGCCGCTGACGTCGGCGACGAGGCTGTCGGGGGTGGGCCCGGCGAGCAACACCCCGGCCTCCTCGAAGAGTTCGCGGAGCGCGGCGAGGACGACCAGCGGGGCGGGCTCTTCGGCCGTGCTGCGGCCGGGGTCTTCGGCCGTGCCGTCGCGCGGGTCGACGGCGCCGCCGGGGTAGGCGTGGGCGCCGCCGGCGAACGCCATGGAGCGGCGGCGGCGCAGCAGGAACACCTCGGGTCCCGCGTCCCCGTCGCGCAGCAGCAGCACGGTGGCGGCCGGCCGGGCGGGCGCGGGCGTCAGCTCGCCTCGGGCGAGGGCGCGTATCCGGTCGGGCCAGTCGGGCGGGAACCACCGGCCCGGGGCGGGGCTGCCGCCGCTGTTCGTTCCCATGGCGGGGATGCTACGCGCCGGGCGGGTAGAGCAGGAGGGGACGGCGGCGCGCACGGGGCGCGGGGCGCTCACGAAGGGGCAGGGGGCAACGCATGGGCGGGCAACGGCGGTTCCGGGGGCTGGTGTTGGACTTCGGCGGGGTGCTGACGGCCGGGGTGCGGGAGTCCACGACGGCGTGGTGCGCGGCCCACGGGCTGCCGCCCGACACCTGGCGGCGCGTGCTGGAGGAGCACCCCGAAGGGCGGGTGCTCTACCGGGAGTTGGAGGCCGGGCGGCTGTCCCAGCGGGAGTGGAACGCGGGGATGGCGGCGCTGCTCGGGGTGCCGGCCGAGGACCTGATGGGGCGGGCCTGGGCCGGGGTGCGGCCGGCGGAGCGGATGGTGGCGCTGGCGCGGCGGGCGAGGGAGTCGGGGCTCGCGGTGGCGCTGCTCTCCAACAGCTTCGGCCTCGACCCCTACGACCCGTACGGCCGGCTCGGGGTGTGGGAGCTGTTCGACGTGGCGGTGATATCGGAGCGGGAGGGCCTGGCCAAGCCGGAGCCGGAGATCTACCGGCGGGTGGTGGAACGGCTCGGACCGCCGGGCGCCGAGTGCGTGTTCGTGGACGACCTGGCGGCGAACCTGGCGCCGGCCGAGGCGCTGGGGATGGCGACGGTGCTGGCCACGGACGAGGCGAGCACGGTCGCCCGGGTCAACGCGCTGCTGGGCACCGGGAGTTCGGCGTGACGTGCGGCGTGACGTCGCGCGGGGCGCCCGGCGGGGCGTTCCGCCCGGGGTTGAGCACGGTGGGCGGCGCCTCGGTCGCTCAGCGTCGTAGGATCAACCCCGCCACGGGGAGGGTTCGCGCCACGACGGAGGGGGATTCGGCCATGGCCGCTGGGGACTCGGCCGCGCGGCGGGCGCAACAGGCCCGGCGTCAGGAGCGGTTGCTGCGGGAGCAGTTGCGGGCGGCGGGCGCGGAGGCGCGCCGCTGGGAGGCGGCCAGCGAGGGGGAACGGCGGGTCGCCGCCCAGCTGTTGGCGTTCACCGAACGCGGCTGGCGGCTGCTGGTCGACCGGCGCTGGCCGGGCACCAGGGCGGCCAACGTGGACATGCTGCTGGTCGGCCAGGGCGGCGTCTTCGTGCTGGACGTGAAGAACTGGCGGGCCGCGCCCGAGGTGCGCGGCGACGCGCTGTGGGCGGGCGGCCAGCCCAGGGACGAGCACGCGCGGAAGCTGGCGCGGGTGACCGGGGTGGCCGAGGGCGCGCTGGTGGCGCTGGGGCTCTCGCCGGTGGCGGTGCGCCCGTTGATGGTGTTCGCCGGGCACCGGTTCGCGGCGCGGCTCGGCCCGATCGACCTGCTGGGCGAGGCGGAGCTGGCGCCGTTCCTGTGGCGGCAGGGCAAGCGGCTGCCGCCGGCGCGGGTGCGGGCGGTGGCCGAGCGGCTGGCGGAGGTCTTCCCGGCGTACCAGCCGGCCGCCGTCTCGGAGCCGGCGCGGCGGCGCGCGGCGGCCCCGGAACCGGCGGGCGACGAGGCGGGGCGCGCGGGCGAGGCGCTCGGGCTGTTCGACGTGGCGGAGGTGCGGGACGCGGCGCTGGCGGACGCGCTGGCCGCGCCGATCGAGCGGTGGATGACGTTCCTCGCCCCCGACCAGGCGTCGCTGGTGCGGCGCGACTGGGCTGGCCCGGCACGGATCAGCGGCCCGGCCGGCACGGGCAAGACGGTCGTCGCGCTGCACCGGGCGGCGCGGCTGGCGCGGTCCACGAACGGGCGGCTGCTCTATGTCACGTTCGCCAACAACCTGCCCCGGGTGCAGCGGACGTTCCTGCGGACGCTGGCGCCCTCGGTGGCCGACCGGGTGGAGTTCACCAGCCTGCACGCCTGGGCCGGCGAGTATCTGCGCGCGCACGGGGTCCCGGTCAACCTGCGGGGCGACGCGGCGGACGCGGCGTTCGGCCGGGCGTGGTTCGAGGTGGGGCGGCGCGGGCGGCTGCCTGCGATCGACGACTGGCCGCAGTACTGGCGGGACGAGATCCACCATGTGATCAAGGGGCGCGGGCTGACCCGCTTCGAGCAGTACGCGACGGTGCGCCGGCTCCGGCGCCGCACGGCCCTGCGGCGGGCGGACCGGGAGGCGGTCTGGGAGCTGTACGAGGCGTACGAGCGGCGCCGTGCGGAGCGTGGGCTGCACGACTTCAACGACGTGCTGGCGATGGCGCTGGACCGGGTGCGCGGAGGCGGCGCGGGGGCGCCGGGGGAACGCCCGTACCGGGCGGTGGTCGTGGACGAGGTGCAGGACCTGACGCTGGTCGGGGTGCGGCTGCTGCACGCGCTGGTCGGCGACGCGCCCAACGGGCTGCTGCTGGTGGGCGACGGCCAACAGGCGGTCTACCCGGGCGGGTTCCGGCTGGCGGAGGCCGGCGTGGACATCAGGGGCGACCGGGCGCAGGTGCTGCGCCGCAACTACCGCAACGGGCACGAGATCCTGCGGACGGCGATGGCGGTGGTGGCGGAGGACACGTTCGAGGACATCGACGGGGAACGGACCCCGGGCCGCCGCGAGGTGGACCTGGAGTACCGGGACGGCGCGGTGGTGCGCGTGGTGGCGCCGAGCGCCGGGGAGCAGGACCGCGAGCTGCTGGACGCGCTGCGCGCGCTGGCGCCGGAGGAACTGGCGGACGCGGCGCTGCTCTGCGCGTCGAAGCGGTCGATCGACCACTACCAGCGGCTGCTGGCCCGGGCCGGGGTGCCGGTCTGCCCGCTGGAGGGGTACGCGGGGAGCGCCGTTCCCGGGGTGAAGCTGGGCAGCTACCGGCGGGCGAAGGGGCTCGAGTTCAAGCGGGTGTACCTGCCGCACCACGACGAGGGCACCGTCCCGGCCGGCGGGGACGGCGAGCCGTCGGAAGCCGACCGCGAACGCGCCGAACTGGCGCGCGGCCAGCTGTTCGTGGCGATGACCCGGGCCAGGGACCTGCTGTGGCTCGGCTCGGTGAAGGCGCCGGGCACGCCGGCGGCGGGAGCGCCTCCGGCGGGCTGAGCGGAGACGGCCCCGCCGGGGCGGGCACGCCGGGGGCGCGCCTGGGGCGGCAGCGGACCGGGGCGGGCACGCCGGCGGCGGCGGGCCGGTGACGTGAACGCGTCGGCGACGCCCCGGCGTTCCCCGAAAGCCCAGCGGCAGCTTCTAGCGGCGAGGGATGCGCCAGGAGCCGGGGCCCTTCTCCTGGGCGCGGCGCGGCATGTGGTGTTCCTCCTCGGGCGTGACCCGGTGGATCACCACCAGCCGGTCGGTCAGCTCCAGGGTGGCCACGTCCGGGTCGTCGAAGGGCAGCAGCCGGTGGCCGCGTATCACGGAGACCACCAGGTCGGCGCTCTCGCGCGGGGAGCGCCCGGCCTCCTCGCTGGTGACGGGCCGTTCCTTGAGGGAGAGGCCCTTGCCGTGCTGGATCAGGTCCTCCATGACCGAGCCCGAGCTGGGGCTGATCATGGACAGGCCCAGCAGCCGGCCGACGGCGCTGGCGCTGGTGATCACGGAGTCGGCGCCGGACTGGCGCAGCAGCGGGACGTTCTCCTGTTCCCGGACCGAGGCGACGATCCGCACCTGCTTGCTGAGTTGGCGCGCGGTGAGCGCCACCAGCACGGCGGTGTCGTCGCGTTGGGTGGCGATCACCACCTGACGGGCGCGGTCGGCGCGGGCCCGGACCAGCACGTCGCTGCGGGTGGCGTCGCCGACGACGCCGGCGAAGCCGAGCGCGTTGGCCGACTCGACGACGGCGGTGTCGGGGTCGACCACCACGATCTGGTCCTGGCTCAGCCCGCCGCTGATCAGCGTCTCCGCCGCCGAACGGCCCTTGGTGCCGAAGCCCACGATGACGGTGTGGTCGCGCAAGTGCTTCCTCCAGTAGGCGAGCCGCCACTGATCGCGGGTGCGTTCCGTGAGCACCTCAAGGGTGGTGCCGACCAGGATGATCAGGAACGCGACCCGCAGCGGGGTGATGCAGAAGGTGGTCATCAGCCGCGCCCCGTCGGTGGCGGGAACGACGTCCCCGTAGCCGGTGGTGGAGAGCGAGACGGTGACGTAGTAGAGGACGTCGGTGAAGCTGACCTCGGAGTCGTGGTTGTCGTGGTAGCCGCGCCGGTCGAACCAGACCAGCACCACCGCCAGCGCCATCACGCCGGTGGCCAGCATGAGGCGGCGGGCCACCTGGACCAGGGGTCCCGCGGCGTAGCGCGGGAGCGAGACGCCGGGGGAACGGTCCTGGTAGGTGGGCCGGTCGGCGGGGGGAGAGCTGGGAAGTCTCATGCCTGTGGGAGGTCGAGGAGGCGCACGGGGGTGTGGGCCTCGGCGCCTCCGGGCGGGATCACCGCCAGGGCTGACGCGGCGGCGATGCCGCGCAGCATGGCCGGGCCAGCGTAGCTCAACGGGCGGACCTCGGCGGGGTCGGCGTCGGAAGCCAGAACCGGGACGAGTCGGGAGTCCCGGGGATGGCCGGTGACGCGCTCGGTCAGGCGGGCGGCGCGCTCGGCCGGCGGCGGGCGGTCGGCGAGCGCGCGCAGCACCGGCGCGGCCAGGGTGAGCAGGCCGGAGACGGCGGCCAGCGGGTTGCCTGGCAGGCCGACGAGGGGGATGCCGTCGGGGAGTTCGGCGAGCAGCATCGGGTGTCCCGGGCGGACGGCGACGCCGGTGATCAGCGGCTGGGCGCCCAGCTCGTGGAGCACCCGGCGCAGCAGGTCGACGGGACCGGCGGCCGTCGATCCCGTGGTGACGACGAGGTCGGCGCGGGTGGTGGCGACGGCCTCGGCGAGCGCCTCGACGTCGTCGCCGAGCCTGCGGGTGACCAGCACCCGGGCGCCGAGCGCGGCGAGCCAGGGCCCGACCATCGGGCCGAGCGCGTCGCGCACCCGGCCGTCGTGGGGCAGGCCACGGAAGAGGAGTTCGTCGCCGAGGACCAGCACCTCGGTGCGCGGCCTGGGGCGCACCGCGAGTTGGTCGTAGCCGGCGGCGGCCGCCAGGCCGAGCGCGGCCGGGGTGAGGGGGGCGGCGGCCGGCAGGAGTTCGGTGCCGCTGCGGCACTCCTGGCCTCGGGGTCGGATGTCGGCGCCGGGCTCGGGGCTGGGGCCGGTGAGCCGGCCCCGGTCGACGGCGCCGCGCTCGGCGCGGAGCACGGCGGTCGCGCCCGCCGGGAGGCGGGCGCCGGTGGCGATGGGGACGGCCTGGCCGTCGGAGAGCGGGCCGGCGA
>NZ_RFFJ01000075.1 GCF_003696235.1 Streptomyces triticirhizae | reverse complement strand
CGCGCGGCGCCAGCGGCTCGCCTGGCCGGCGGCGGCCCGGGGCGCGGGACTCCTTGGCGCGGGACTCCTTGGCGCGGCCGCCGCCCCCGGAGCGGCCGGAGTCCGCGCCGGCGTCCGGCTCGGGCGCGTCGTCGTCATCGTCGGAGGCGGCCGAACGTGCCCGGGTGCCGCGCCGTTTCCGGTCAGATTCCTTGGCCGGTTCCGGCTCCGGCTCCTCGTCGGGTTCCGGGGCCTCGTCCGGCTCGGCCTCCTCCTTCTTCTTCTGCTCAGGGGCCTCCTGCTCGGCCGAGCCGTCCCCGGTGACCACGTCGGTCAGGCGGCCGTCGAGCAGCGCCTTGGAACGTTCGGCCAGGGCGTCGGCCACGGTGTCATAGCCCCGGTGCAGGGCGGCCGAGACCACCGAGCGGCCGCTGGAGAACAGCTCCTCGCGCACCCGCTCGCCGAGCTTCCCGAAGTGCTCCGAGCCGCCGAGTCGGTGCATCCCCTCGCCGACCAGGTCCTTCGGGTTCAGATTCGCCTTGCGGCCCAGTGCGTAGGAGGCGATCACCAGGGCCAGCTTCGCCTTCTTCGTCCGGCCGAGGACATAGCCGGCGGCCAGCCCGGCCGCCACCGCCGCCCTGGTCGAGGTGTCGGTCATGTGCGCGCGTCCTTCTCTGTCGCCCAGCCCGAGGCCCGACCGGTCGCCCGGGGCCTCGCCGTGCCCACCAGCCAACGGCCCCCGGACCGAACCCGCACGTCGAACGGGGCCGATCGGGGGCACGGGGCCGATCGGGCACACGGGGTCGAGGACGGCGAAGGCGACCAGGGCGCGGCGCGGGGGCGGCGCGGCCCGGCGCGGAGGTGAACGCGGCGCGGGGCGCCGGAGAGGAAACGGAACGGAATCCTCGCAGAGCGCGCGAAACGGTTACCGCGCCACCGGGATGGCGCGGTAACCGTCACGATCAACCACCGCAGAATGGCTGAGAGTAGCCCCTCTGGAAGCCCTTTTCGGTCGCTGAACGCGGCCGGCGGGTGGACCGGCCCCGGTCTCAGATCACCGGACGGGGCTGGGACCAGCCGGGGACACCCCCGGAGCCGAGGCGCTCCACCTGGGAGGTGAAGTCGGCGGCCAACTGCTGGGCCTCGCTCTGCGCGGGGGACTGGTTGGTGATGTTCACCGCGACCGTGAGCACGCCGCTCACCGGGGCCTTCGGCGAGAGCCGCACCGGGGTGCAGGTGAAGGTGAAGTTCTGCGGGGTGGTCGCGTCGTAGGAGGCGATCCTGGCCTCGGCCAGGCTGGCCGTCTGACCGGTGTGGTACGCCCGGTCCATCGTCGCGAAGACGCCGACGGCGTCCAGGCCCGGCAGCGACTCGCGGCCCACGCTCAGCTGCTGGACCCGCCCGAACGAGGCGCCCTGCTTGGCGTTGGCGTAGCGCAGCAGGTGGTTGGGGCCCTGCGTGAGCATGATCGGGAACGGGGCGCCGTCGAAGACCGCGAACATCTCCTGCTGCTGGGTCAGCAGGCTGTCCCGCAGCTGGAACTCGGAGAGCAGCGTCTCGGCGAGGTTCTGCATCCCCTCCATGTGGCGGGAGTCCCACTGGCGGGGACGCATGTCGGCGACGCAGACCGTCCCCAGGATCTGCCCGGTGTGGTCCAGGAGCGGGGTGCCGAGGTAGGCGCGCACCCCCATCTCGTTGACCAGCGGGTTGCCCTTGAACCTGGGGTAGTCGAAGACGTCGTCCAGGGCCAACTGGGAGCCCTGCGCGACGACATGGGGGCAGAACCCGTAGTCGATCGGCGCCTCGCGGGCTATCTCGGGGATGCTGCCGAGGTCGAAGGCTATGCCGCGACCGTCGCTCTCGCCCATGGTGTCCTCGGCCGCCGTCGGCGGGGTGTACATACCACGGAACATCTGACGGTCGTCGCTGATGAAATTGACCATGGCAAGGGGTGCCTGGGCAAGACTGCCGGCCAGCCGGGCGATGCGGTCAAACTTTGCCTCGGGCTCGGAGTCGTTCAGACCGAGAAGCTGCAACCGCCGCCTGCGCTGCTCACCCTCGTTGGGGGCGTGATCGGGTGTCAGGGGCTTCATGGGCACACATGAAACCAGAAGCAATGGGCAATGCGCCGCCCCACAGGGGTACTTGGCCCTCCTTTTGTCGCGCGGGTTTCGTCACATCCCGTTCCCGATGCTCACGGGTCGCTCGCGGCACGGAGGGCGTCTGACATGGCAGGGAGCCAACGGAGGGGGAGAGCGGGCCGAGCAACGTAACCCCTCAGCTTGTCCAGATCCCGACCTTCTCAATCCTGCCGCGCTCAGTTCTCGTCATTCCCAATCGAAAGTGGGCGGAAGCCGATGGCCCGTACGACAATCGTGCGGTGGGTTCGCTGTCATCACGCGCGCAGGCGCCGCCGGAAACGGGCGAAGGTGCGTGGATGTGTCCCCTGAGGCGCGGCGCGCACCGGGTGGTCACCTCTGTCCCGGAATCTGATCGGTTGAAGTCGTGGCATCACTGTAAAGAGCCGGTTAAGAGCCGTGAGTTGATCGCCTACCTTCGCGTAGGGTGCCCCTGCCGTGTCAGTCGCCAGCATCACGTCGTCAGCCGCGAGGTCATGAAACAGCCGAGAGCAAGCGTCCGCGCCGGGGCCAACGGGGCCTCGATCCGGCCATTTCCGGCGGGTCGGACAGCCCTCCCGTCCGACCTGCTCGGCAGATCCCGAACTGTCCGTTTCGAGAAGGCGCCTGACGGTCCGTTGGCCAGCAACGTTGCTCCGGCCGACAGGAGTCCGGAACGCCGCTCCAGGGATGGCGCTTCCCCGCCGAAGACGGCATCCTGCCCTGTCGTCAGGCATATGACGCGGGCATCCGGCCCAGGTGAGCGAGGCTGATCGCAGAGAAAACGAAGACCCGCATCGGACATGGCGCGTTACCACTCACCAGGCCAGGGGGGTGGCCTACCGATAGGGGACGGGGGCGGACAGGGGGTCCGGCCCCGTATAAGTTCGACCAGGCACAGAAACAACCCGCAAGCAGGTAGCTACACACAGGAAGCAAAATGCTCAACTTTCCACGGAGAGTGAGCAATCGCATCGGCGGCGCCACAAGGCACCCCGGCCCGACCCGCACCACCCGCACGGCGAGCACCACCAGCACCACCGACGCATCACCGACGCACCATCAGCAGGACCGCAAGACCGCAGGACCGCACCACCCCGCACCAGAGCACCACGCACGAACACCGCACCAACGCGAGGACGTCAGGAAATCGAAGGAGTTGACTGGTGAAGAGTTCGACAGCGGAGGTCGAGGAACGCGCGGTGGCGGTGATCGGCATGGCCTGCCGCCTCGCTGGCGCGGACAACCCCGACCAGTTCTGGGAGGTGCTGCGCGACGGCCTGGACGCCACCAGCGAGACCCCCGCCGACCGCTACGACGTGGACGCCCTCTACTCTCCGCACCCCGCCCCCGGCACGATCGGCGCCCGCCGTGCCGGGTACGTCAGCGGCATGGCCGAGTTCGACGCCGAGTTCTTCGGCATCTCCGCGGGCGAGGCCACCGAACTCGACCCCCAGCAGCGCCTGTTGCTCATGTCCACCTGGGAGGCCCTGGAGGACGCGGGTCAACGGCCCGACGCCCTCGCCGGCACCCGCACCGGCGTCTTCGTCGGCGCCGCCCGCTCCGACTTCGTGGAGGAGCAGTACCGACGCGGCCTGACGACCGTCAACGCCACCGCGTTCCACAACTACCGCTCGCTGCTGGCCGCACGGCTCTCCCACACCTTTGATCTACGCGGGCCAAGTGTCGTCGTCGACACCGCCTGCTCCTCCTCCCTGACCGCCGTGCACTCCGCCGTGATGAGCCTGCGCGCCGGCGAGACCAGGCTGGCGATCGCGGCCGGCGTCAACCTGCTGCTGCGCCCCGACGAGGGTGTGCTGATGACCCAGGCCGGCACCCTCTCCAGGGACGGCCGGGTCAGGTTCGGCGACGCGGACGCCGAGGGCTTCGCGCCCAGCGACGCGGTCGGCGTGGTGGTCCTCAAGCCGCTGCGCCAGGCGATAGCCGACGGCGACCGGGTCCGCGCGGTGATCGCCGGCAGCGCCATCGGCAACGACGGCCACACCAGCGACTCCGTGCTCACCCCCTCGCTCCAGGGCCAGGTGGACGTGCTGCGCTGGGCCTACGAGGACGCCGGAGTGTCCCCGGCCGACGTGGACTTCGTCGAGGCCCACGGCTCCGGCTCCCCGACCCTGGACCCGCTGGAGATCACCGCGTTGGGCCAGGTGCTGGGCGAGGGACGCCCGGCGGGCCGGCCGGCCCTGATCGGTTCCGTGAAGACCAACATCGGCCACGCCGAGGCCGCCGGCGGCGTCGCCGGCCTGATCAAGGCGGTGTTGGCGCTGGAGCACGGCCAGGTGCCGCCCAGCCTCAACGTCACCCGGCTCAACCCGCACGTCGCCTGGGACCAGCTGCCGTTGGCCATCCCCACCAGCCTCCAGGAGCTGCCCAGTGCCGGCCGCGCGCTCGTCGCCGGCGTCAGCGGCCAGGGTTCGTCCGCGCTCAACGCCCACGTGGTGCTGCGCCAGGGCGAGACGATCACCTCCAGGAACGCCGACCCGCGCCGCCCGGGGGACGACGACGAGGTCTGCCTCCTCGCGCTCTCCGCCCGTTCCGGCGCCGCGCTCCAGGAGCTGGTCCGCTCCTACGTCCACTACCTCTCGCCCGGCGGCGCCGGCGCCGAACTGGCGCTGCGGGACATCTGCTACAGCGCGGCGACCCGCCGGCAGCACCACCCCTACCGGCTCGCCGTGATGGCCGGCTCGCACCAGGACATGGTGCGCGCGCTGGGCGACCCGGGCCGGCCCGTGGAGCCCGAGATCGCCTCGCTGCCGCTGGCGGCCGTCGCCGAGCAGTACCGGCGCGGCCACGAGGTGCGCTGGGAGAGCGTGTTCGGCTCCGACCACCTCTATGTCCCGCTGCCCACCTACCCGTGGCAGACCCGGCGCTACTGGCCCGGCGAACGGCCGGTCGACGCCCAGGACGCCGACGCCGACCTCGCCGTCACGGTGCTGCGCGAACACGCCAGGAGCGCGTCCGCCGACTACTCGGACACCTCGCTCCTGGCCGACATGGGCATCGACTCCCTGGCGCGGGTGCGCATCATCCTGCGCCTCGCCTCCGACCACGGCTACGAGGTGGAGGCCGAGGAGCTGGCCCAGCTGCGCACCGTGGGCGACTTCCGCAATTGGCTTCACGTGCTGGAGGCACAGGCCGCATGAACAGTGGGCGTGTGACGCTCTTCGACTGGTTCGCCGTCCCGGCGGCCGAGCACCCCGACCAACCGGCGCTGGAGGTGGGCGCCGAGCGCCTCACCTACGGGGAACTGCGCCGGCTGGTCGAGGGCCTGGCCGTCCGGCTGTTGGCGGTCAACGGCGGCCGGAGGCCGCGCGGCGTCGGGCTCTCGGCCAGCCGCTCGGTGGCCGCCTACGTCGGCTATCTGGCGGCCCTCCGGGTCGGCGCCACCCTGGTGCCCCTCAACCCCGAGGCGCCGCCGGCCCGCAACGCGGCGGTCGTCGCCGCGGCCGACGTCGACCTGGTGATCGCCGACCCGGCGTCCGCGGACGTCACGCCGGGCGTGGTGACGCTGGCGTTCACCACCGAGGAGCTGCGCGCCCTCGCGGCGGGGAACGCCGAGGCGCCCACGTGCCCGACGACTCCCGATGACATCGCCTACCTGGTCTTCACCTCGGGCTCGACCGGCGTGCCCAAGGGCGTGCCGATCGCGCACCGCAACGTCACGGCCTATCTCTCCCACGTGGTGCCGCGCGCCGAGGCCGGACCCGGCAGCCGCATGTCCGGCACCTTCGAGCTGACCTTCGACGGCTCCGTCTACGACCTCTTCGTCGCCTGGGGCTCGGGCGCGACGCTGGTGGTGCCGATGCGCAGTCAGCTGATCTCGCCGGTGAAGTTCATCGCCAGCCGGGAGTTGACACACTGGTTCTCGGTGCCGTCGCTGCTGTCGTTCGCCGACCAGCTGGGCACCCTGAAGCCGGGCGCGATGCCGAGTCTGCGCTGGAGCGTCTTCGGCGGCGAGCCGTTGCCGCTCTCCGGCGCCAGGGCGTGGGCCTCCGCCGCCCCGAACAGCAGGATCGAGAACCTGTACGGCCCCAGCGAGCTGACGGTCTCGTGCACCGAGTACCGGCTGCCGGCCGATCCGGCGGACTGGCCGACGACGTCCAACGGCACGGCCCCGCTGGGCGCGGGCTACGACGGTCTTGAGTTCCTGCTGCTCGACGAGGACGGCGCCCCGACCGACGACGGCGAGCTGTGTGTGCGCGGCCCGCAGCGCTTCCCCGGCTACCTGGACCCGGCCAACAACGCGGGCCGCTTCCTGACGGTCGACGCTGCCGGAACGGTGCACCCGTACACCGGCGAGGGCCCGTTGACCGAGGAGCACTGGTACCGCACCGGCGACCGGATCGCGCGCGGGGACGGGCTGTTGGTGCACCTGGGCCGCGTGGACCAGCAGGTCAAGATCCGTGGTTACCGGATCGAGCCGGGAGAGATCGAGGCACTGCTGCGCGATCAGGACGGCGTCCGGGACGCGGTGGTCGTCGCGGTCCAGGGAGCCGACGGGGAGAAGGAGTTGGTCGCCGCGGTCAGTGGCAGCGGGGCCGCCCCCGAGCCGCTGTACTCGGCGCTGGGCGACCGGCTGCCGCCCTATATGATTCCGCGTCGCATCACGGTGCTTGACGAACTTCCCCTGAACGCCCACGGGAAAATCGACCGCCGTGCCCTGGCCGGGACCTTCGAATCGGACCGTTCCTGAAAGTGGCCGGCGTTGTGCTCCGTGCCGTTGAAACCATCGCGGTCGAAATCCGCCTGGCCGAGATCGCCGAAACTGTGAGGCTGACACCATGAATGACGCGAACGGTGGGCGCGACGCGTTCGACGCCATCGTGGTGGGCGCGCGCTGCGCCGGTTCCCCCACGGCGATGCTGTTGGCCAGGGCCGGCTACCGCGTACTGCTGCTGGACCGGGCGGAATTCCCCTCGGACACCCTCTCCACCCATCTCGTGCACCAGCCGGGCGTCGCGGCGCTGGGGCGTTGGGGTCTGCTGGGGCGCGTGGTGGACTCCGGTTGTCCGCCGCTGGACCGGGTCCGGTACCGGGTCGGCGACGTCGAACTGACCGGCTGCGGGCGGGGCGTTGACGGGCACCGGGCCGGCTACGCGCCGCGCCGCTTCGTGCTCGACGCGATCCTGCTGGAGGGCGCGGTGGCCGCCGGCGTGGAGTTCCGGGAACGGTGCACCGTCACCGAGTTGCTGCGGGACGAGAACGGCCGGGTGGTCGGGGTGGCGGGCACCCACCGGGGGAGCCCGTTCACCGAGCGGGCCCGGCTGGTGGTCGGCGCCGACGGGATGCGGTCGAGGGTCGCCGAGTTGTGTGACGCTCCCTTCACCTCCCGGAAACCCACGTTCACCTGCGCTTACTACGCTTACTGGGATGACCTTCCGGCGTGCCTGGAACTGTACGAGCGGCCCGGAGCCTGGGTCGCGGCCGTGCCGACCAACGCGGGGGCGACGCTGGTGTTGGCGTACTTCCCGCAGGCGCGGTTCGACGAGGTGCGCCGGGACGCGGAGGCGGCCTACACCGAGCAGGTCAGGAGCACCGCGCCCGAGCTGTACGACCGGATGGCGGGGCGGCGGCCGGTCGAGCGGCTGCGTGGAACCGGGGACCAGCGGAACTTCTTCCGGCAGGCCACGGGCCCGGGGTGGGCGCTGGTCGGGGACGCGGGGCACCACAAGGACTCGATCACGGCGCGCGGGATCAGCGACGCGTTCTACCAGGCGGAGTCCCTGGTGCGGCACATCGGGGACGGGCTGGCGGAGCCGGCGCGGTTGGACGAGGCGCTCGACGCCTTCGCCGCCGACCGCGACAAGGCGCTGACCGGCGGTTTCGAAGCGACGCTGAGCGTCGCCCAGTTGGAGGTGCACGAGGAGCGGCTGTCCCTGCTGCGGGCGGTGCGTCAGGACGAGGAGTTGACCTCGATCTACTTCGACCTGGTCGCGGGCATCGGGTCGCTGGAGTCGCTGTACACGCCGCGGCTGATGGCGTTGTTGTGAGCTGTTGAAGGCTGTGGTGAAACGCTGTGAACCGTTGTGGAACTGCGCGGGACCCGTGAAGGGAGGTGTGAGGTCGGGGGGCGGCTTCGGGTTCCGTTTCGAGGCCGTGGCAACGGCGGTGCCTGACAGGGCGGATGACGTCGTCGGAGATCAACGGCCCTTGGCCGGATGTGTTCGACGTGACCTGGTACGGTGCACCGGGTTGGACGTTAGTTGACGTGGCGTTACGCTGCGAAAACGACATTTCCACTGTAGCAACCGGACATTGTACGCATCCCTGCTATGGGTGTCCCTTATCGCTATCATCGTTCCGCCGCCCCCGAGGAATCAGATGTCAGGCATACGCGACCGACGCAGAGATCCCAGAACTTCGCGTAGATCTCTCCGGATTTCGCTGGTTCTGCCGGTCCTCATCGCCGCGCTCACGCTCACCGCCCTGTGGGGCTGGGCGGGAAGTGATCTGGTTGGGGACAGTCTCAAGCTCAGGTCCGACGCCGATCGCGCCGCTTCGGTCGGGGCCCCGGCCCGGGAACTGATCGCCGGCCTCCAGGACGAACGCCGCGCCACCGCCGCCTGGTTGGCGGCCGACGACGCCGAGTCCAGGGACGCCGTCGAGGAGGCCCGCGCCACCACCGACCAGGCGGCCGACCGGTTCCGCTCCGCACGTTCCGAACTCGCCTCGGGCAGCTCGACGCTCCGCAGCTGGGCCGGCCGGCTCGACGGCTCGCTGACGGAGCTGGACCAGCGCCGCACCGCCATGGACGCGGGCGAGCTGACCGGCACCGAGACCCACCGCGCCTTCAGCGACACCGTGGGCGAGGCCATCGCCCTGCTGGACGCCGCCCACCGCAGCGACGACGGCCAGTTGAGCCACCGCGCGGCCGCCGCCACCGACCTGATCGAGCTGACCGAGGCGTTCTCCCGCCAGGACGCGCTGCTGTACACGGCCACCGAGGAGGGCGCCGACCAGCAGGCCGTCGCCCAGGCGTACGCCCAGGCGCTGGCGCTCCAGGTCCAGACCCGCACCGCGCTGAACATCGGCGACCTGCCGCAGAACCAGGCCGACGCCTTCGAGAGCCTCACCGAGACCTCCCAGGTCGCCGAGCTGGTCGCCGTGGAGACACCGGGCGAGGGCGGGGCGACCGCGCTGCCCTCCGACGCCGACGCCTGGCGCGAGTCCGCCGAGAACGTCGGCGCCGAGCTGTGGCAGCTCAGCGACGACACGTTCGCCTCCGCCAACTCCCAGGCGACGAGTCAGGCTTCGCGGATGCTCCTCGGCGCCGCGGTCGGCACCGTGCTGGCCCTGGCCGCGCTGATCGCCGCCGCCGTGCTGGCGGTGCGCTCCGTGCGTTCGCTGCTGGAACGGATCGGCGCGCTGCGCGAGGCGGCCGACGAGGTCTCCGACGTGACGCTGCCCCAGCTGGTCGAACGGATGGGTCGGGAGGGCCAGTTGGAGGCCCCCGCCGCCCCCGCCGAGCGGCCCTTCGGCGACGACGAGGTCGGGCAGCTCGCCGCCGCGCTGCGCCGGCAGCGGCAGCAGGTCATGGACACCATCGTCCAGCAGGCCAGGGGCCGGGAGGGCTCCGAGACCGTCTTCCTCGGCCTGGCGCGCCGCACCCAGATCCTCATCAACCGGATCATCCCCAAGCTGGACAAGCTGGAGCGCGAGCACCAGGACTCCCGGCTGCTGAAGGACATCTTCGCCGTCGACCACCTGGCGACCCGCGTCCGCCGCCACACCGAGAACCTGCTGATCCTGGGCGGCGCCATGCCGGGCCGCCGCTGGGGCGAACCGGTCCCGATCTACGAGGTGATCCGCAGCGCGATCTCCGAGACCGAGGACTACAGCCGGGTCGAGGCGCCGCCGGTGCCCCGGGTCGCGCTGACCGGCCGCGCGGTGGCCGACGTCGTGCACCTGCTGGCCGAACTCATCGAGAACGGCACCTCGTTCTCCCCGCCGGACACCAAGGTCTCGGTCAGCGCCCAGACGGTGGCCAAGGGCCGGGTCGCGGTGGAGATCATCGACCGGGGCCTGGGCATGTCCGAGGCCGAGTACACCCGGCTCAACAACCTGCTGGCCGACCCGCCCAAGCTGGACATGATGACCCTGGGCGAGGCGCCCCGCCTCGGCCTCTTCGTGGTCGCCCGGCTCGCCAAGCGGCACGGCCTCGAAGTGGTGCTGCGCTCCTCGCCCTACGGCGGCACGCTCGCCGTGGTGCTGCTGCCGCACGAGCTGCTGGAGGAGGGCTCCTCGATCCTCTCCGGGATCATGGGCGACACGGCCCAGGCCACCCCGGAGGCGGCGCCGACCGAGGTGGAGACCACCCAGGCCCTCACCGCCCCACACGCGGCGGACATCGACCCGCCGCAGCCCCACCGCCCCATCGGCGGCGGCCTGGAGCCGGCGCCCCCGCTGGGCGGCGACGAGCGCCCCGAGCGCGAACCGGCCGGCATCGGCGCGAGCGGATCGACGCGCGCCCCCGAGGAGGAGCGCGCCCCCGCGCTCGACGAGGGCCACGCCTACGGCGAGAGCCGCGCCTACGACGAGGGCCACGCCTTCGCCCTCGACGGTGGCTCCCCCGACACCGGCCCCCTGGACACCGGCCATGGCGTCCACGACGGCCCCGCCGTCGCCCCGCAGCACGAACCCACGGCGCCCCTGGGCCAGCCGCACGACGTCGAAACGGAGGCACTGCCCCACCCGCCCACCGTCTACGACGACAGCGGATATCCCGCGTACGGAGGTGCCGGCCTGTTGCCCAGCACGCCCAACACGCCCAACACGCCTGGTTCGGCCGGCCGTTCGGACCGTCCGGGCCCCCAGCCCGCCGGCCGTGGCCCGGCGCCGCGTCCGACCGGCGGGCCCGCCCCGTCCCGGGTCGCGGCCCCCAGGACCGAGAGCGGCCTCCCCACGCGGAGCACCCCGCGCGGTGGGACGCCGATCGACAAGTCGGTCCGGACGGCGGAAGATATGCCCCGTGCACATACGGATGTCACACCCCCCGCGACCGAAGCACCACCCCGCACCATCGAGGCGACCCCCCAGCCGGGCGCCGGGTCGGGAACGCCGTTGAAACTCCCCGTGCGCGTGCGGGGAGAACGTCTGGCGGAGCAGCTCCGCGCGGAGGCGCACCTGCGCCCGGGGGCGGACGACGAGGCCCTGTCCCGTCCCCTCTCCCCCGGTCGGGCAGGCGCCACCATGGCGGCCATCCAGTCGGGAAACAAACGCGCCCGCGCCACCCAGCCCGCACCCCCTGCCGAAGGACATGACCCGCAGGCGCAACCCGCCGGATACGAA
Organism: Streptomyces triticirhizae; assembly: GCF_003696235.1. GTDB lineage: Bacteria > Actinomycetota > Actinomycetes > Streptomycetales > Streptomycetaceae > Streptomyces > Streptomyces triticirhizae. The sequence continues at coordinate 14,303 of NZ_RFFJ01000075.1, read as the reverse complement.
GCCGATGCGGAAGGAACTGCGAGGAAGGATCAGCGATGACCGACCAGACCCACGCCAGTGCCCACCTGGGCTGGCTTCTGGACAACCTGGTGGCCGGGGTGCCCGAGGTCCACCACGCCATCGTGCTGTCCCAGGACGGGCTGCCCCTCGCCCGTTCCTCCGCCCTCGGTCGGGACGACGCCGAGCACCTCTCGGCCGTCGCCTCGGGTCTCCAGAGCCTCTCCCGTGGCGCCTCGCTGCGCTTCCAGGGGGGACACGTCCGGCAGACCGTCATCGAGATGGACAACGCCTTCCTCTTCGTCACCAACGCCGGCCAGCGCGCCCAGTTGGCCGTGCTGACCTCCGACAAGGTCGACGCGGGGATGGCCGCCTACGAGATGACCCGCATCGTGCAACAGGTCGGCGAGTACCTCAGCGCCGCCCCTCGGACCGAGCCCTCGTCGGCCACGGCTTCGGGGCACTAATTCGGTGACGATCAGGAAGAAAGCTTCGTGGTTCGATGAGGAGTCCGGATACCTCGTCCGCCCCTACGCTATCTCCGGGGGCCGCACCTCCCCAGACGGTTCGGACTTCGCCCTGATCACCCTGGTGGTCGCCCTGCCGGCCTCGCGCACCCTGGACAGGCGTCGCGAACAACCGGAGTTGACCGCCATCCTCGATTTAACACAGGAACGCCCACTGGCGATCGTCGAAATCGCGGCGCGGCTTGACCTGCCGGCCAGTGTGGTGAAAGTGCTCTGCGGGGATCTGCTCGACAAGTCCATGATCTCTGTCAAGAAGCCGAGTCATGAGGCGTCAGCCCCCAGTGTGGAACTACTGGAGAGGGTCATCAATGGAATCCGCAGGCTATAGCCAGCCGGGGGGCGCGCAGCTGGCGATGCCAACGGCGCTGAAAATCCTGGTCGCCGGTGGTTTTGGGGTGGGCAAGACCACCATGATCGGCTCGGTCAGCGAGGTTCCCCCGCTGGAGACCGAGGAGTACATGACGCAGGCGAGCGTCGGCGTGGACGACCTCGCCCAGATCCCGGAGAAGACCACCACCACCGTGGCCATGGACTTCGGACGGATCACCCTCGACGCCGACCATGTGCTGTACCTCTTCGGCACGCCCGGCCAGGAGCGGTTCTGGTTCATGTGGGACGACCTGGCGGCCGGCGCGCTGGGGGCCGTGGTGCTGACCGATCCGCGCCGGCTGGCGGACAGCTTCGCCTCGGTCGACTTCTTCGAGCAGCGGCGCATCCCGTTCGCCATCGGCATCAACTGCTTCTACGGGCGCAAGGAGTGCACGGCCGAGGAGGTCAACGCGGCGCTGAACCTGCGCAAGCCGGCGCCGGTGGTGATGTGTGACGTGCGCCAGCGGGAGTCGAGCAAGAGGGTGCTGCTGGCCCTGCTGGAGTCGGCGAAGGCGGTGGCCGTCCACTGATCAACGCCCCACGGCGTGTGGGGCGTTGACGATCGCCGGCCCGTGGGTGGCCGTTCCCGGGTGAGAGAACCGGGAACGGCCACCCGCCGCTCTGTCGGGGTCGCGCGGGCTCCGCCGTCAGGGCACGCGGGCGACGCCGGCCCACATGGAGACCGTGGCGTGGGTGGCCTCCGGCGGCACCGGCCCGTCGGGGCGCCAGTCCTGCGGGGGGACCAGGCCGGGCTCGACCAGCTCAAGCCCGTCGAAGAACCGCCGGATCTCCGCCTCGTTCCTGATCTGCCCCATCTGGCCGGTGGCCGCCCGGTCGACGTTGGCGATGCGCTCCCAGGTCGGCGGGTCGAAGTCGCTGGTCACATGGGTGATCACCACATAGCTGCCGGACGGCAGGGCGCGCACGTACTCGGCGACCAACTCGTGGGCGGGGACGCCGTTCTCGGCGTCGTCGGCGATGTAGTGCAGCAGCGCGTTGAGACAGAGGGCGATCGGCCGGTCCAGGTCGAGCACCTCGGTGAGCCGGGGGCTGTCGAGGATGCTGGGCGGGTCGAAGAAGTCGGCGTGCAGATAGGCGGTGCGGCCCTCGGCGGTGCCGGTCATCAGCGCCTCGGCGTAGCGGAGCACGATCAGCCGGTTGTCGGTGTAGACGATCCGGGCGTCGGGCGCCACGCCCTGCGCGGTCTGGTGCAGGTTGGGCTCGGTGGGGATGCCGGTGCCTATGTCGAGGAACTGGCGGATGCCGGCCTCGCCCGCCAGCCAGCGGACCGCGCGGTGGATGAACGCGCGGTTGGCCCTGGCCGCCGTCTTCACGCCCGGCCAGATGTTGGCCACGAACTGGCCGGCCTGCTCGTCCGCCGGGTAGGAGGTCTTGCCCCCCAGGAACCAGTCGTAGACCCGCGCCGGGTCGGGCTTGTTCGGGTCGATCTGTTCCTCAAGCAACGGCTCGTTCCTCCCACTTGGCGATCCAGTCGTTGATCGGCAGGCTATCCGGAACGGACGCCGCCGAGTCCAGCGCCATCAGGTACTGGCGGACGACGTCGGGCCGTTCGCTGACCTCGACGCCGTCGAGCGTGCGCAGCAGCACCCGGTCGGCCAGGTCCGAGGGGCGGTACCTGATCATCTGGACCGGCCCGCACAGCAGCGCGGAGTGCGGGGTGCGCAGCGGCATCACCCGGATGGTGACGCCGGGGCGTTCGGCCAGCCGCCGCAGATGCGCGAACTGCTCCCGCATCACGGCGGGGCCGCCGACCCGGCGGCGCAGCGTCGCCTCCTCGACCAGCGCCCAGACGGCGGGCGGCGCGGGGTTGGCGCGCTCCAGGACGGCCTGCCGGCCGACCAGCAACTCGACGCGGCGGGTGAGCAGTTCGGGCGGGTCGTCGGGGTGCTGGATGCGCAGCAGGGCCAGGGCGTAGCCGGGGCTCTGGAGCAGCTCGGGGATGACGGCCGGGGCGTAGACGCGGACGAACTGGGCGTGCTCCTCCAGCGCGATGTGGTCGGCGAGCCAGTCGGGCAGCACGTCCCGGTAACGCTCCCACCAGCCGGGCCGGTTGGCGCGCTCGGCCTGCCGCAGCAGCTCGGCGTTCTCCGCCGGGTCGTGGCGGCCGTAGGCGGCCAGCAGGGGCGGCAGTTGGTCGGCGGCCAGGGCGGCCCGCCCCTCCTCGACGCGGCGCAGGGTCAACGGCGAGATGTCGAGCGCGCAGGCCGCCTGGGCCATCGAGAGGCCGGCGGACAGCCGGAGCGCGCGGAGTCTGGCTCCCAGCAACAGCCGGCTGGCCGTCGCGGGGACGCGACCAGTCGACATGGCTGACTCCCTCTCTTCCCGTACTTCCGGTACTTCGTGTACTTCCCGTTCGTCCCGCGCGGCTCGTCACGCCCCCGCGCCTCCGGCGTCTCCGGTGTCTCCGTCGGCTCCGGAGGCTCTCGCGACCGGGGCGTTCCCGCGCTCTCGTGTTGTTCATTCTGTCACTCGCAGAACGCGACGAACGGCGCCGCCGGAAGGCAGCGTAGTGCGAACCCCCGTGCGACCGTGAACAGTTGCCGCCCACTCGACGTTTCCGGTACACCTCCGGTTCCCCGGGTCGGTGGAGGAGCGCCCCGAGGGCACCACGAACGTCCGCCCGGCCACGCGGCGGGACGGGCGGGGGCCGCTTCGGCGCGGCCTCCCGTCGCGGCGGAAACCCGGGTGTCCCGCGCGCACGGCCTGCGTAGGGTTGGACGATGCCTGAGCTGAAGCGCCTCCACGCCGACCACGCTCCGGCGGTCCTGGCCTTCGAGCGGGCGAACCGCGCGTACTTCGCCGCCTCGGTTCCCGACCGTGGCGATGCGTACTTCGACCGCTTCGCCGAGCGACACGGTGCCCTGCTGGCGGAGCAGGAGGCCGGCATCAGTTGCTTCTATGTGCTGCTGGCCGAGGACGGCTCGGTCCTGGGACGGTTCAACCTGCTCGACCTGGAGGACGGCACCGCCGTGCTGGGCTACCGGGTCGCGCGGCACGTCGCCGGCCGTGGACTGGCGACCGCGACCGTGCGGGAGGTGTGCCGGCTGGCGGTGGCGAGCCACGGGCTGCGAACCCTGCGAGCGGCGGCGGCCCGGGACAACGTCGCGTCCCAGAAGGTGCTGACCAGGGCCGGATTCGTGCCGGTCGGCCCCGCCGAGCCGGCCGACCTCGAGGGCGAGCCGGGCACCTGGTACCAGCGTGACCTCGCGCACGACGGGACCCCGTGACCCGCCACCGGCCCCGCTGACCTCCGGTCCGTCGGCTCGTCCCAACCGGCCCGCCCGGCGGACGTGTTCCACGATCACCCCATCGCGGGGGGGCGGAGGCGCTACGCTGGTGGGCGCAGCTGGTTCGCCCTGCCCGCCAGGCAGGCGCGTCGTGAAGAGGGAAGCCGGTGGGATTCCGGCACTGCCCCGCAGCGGTGAGTGGGAACGACCGCCGTCATACGCACTGGGCCCCGATCGGGCCTGGGAAGCGACGGCCAGTAGGTCCGCGACGCGAGCGCGCTCGGCGACGAGCGCGTTCCGGTGCGGCTGCCCGCGAGTCCGAAGACCTGCCACCTGCCCGTGCGCGACCGTCGCGCGCGGTGGTTCGGTGACCTCGTGGGCGGGTCGCGTGAACACGACGCGTGGACCTCGCGTGCCCTCCGGCCGCGTGGAGCACCGCCGTTGCCACGCCTTCGCGCCCGTTCCCGGTCTCCGGCCAGACGGGACACATCTCGCGAAGGAGAGTTCCTTGACCACTCAGCCCGCAGCCGCGGCAGTGAGCGCCACCGTCCACGGCTATCCCCGCCAGGGCTCCGACCGGCAGCTCAAGAAGGCGATCGAGCGCTACTGGAAGGGCCGCCTGGACGCCGACACTCTGCTGGCCACCGCCGCCGAACTCCGCGCCACCACCTGGCGCCAGCTCGCCGAGGCCGGCCTGGACGAGGTCCCGACCGGGGACTTCTCCCTCTACGACCACGTGTTGGACACCAGCGTGATGGTCGGCGCCATCCCGCCCCGGCACCGCGCCGCCTTCGAGGCCGACCCGCTGGACGGCTACTTCGCGATGGCGCGTGGCACCCAGGAGGTCGCGCCCCTGGAGATGACCAAGTGGTTCGACACCAACTACCACTATCTGGTCCCCGAGTTGGGCCCCGACACGATCTTCTCCGCCGACTCCGGCCGGCAGTGCGCCGAGTTCGGCGAGGCCCTGGCGCTGGGCCTCACCCCGCGCCCCGTGCTGGTCGGCCCCGTCACCTACCTGCTGCTGGCCAAGCCGGCCCCCGGCGTTGACGAGGGCTTCGAGCCGCTGACCCTGCTGGACCGCCTCCTCCCCGTCTACGCCGAGGTGTTGGCCGACCTGCGGGCGCGGGGCGCCGAGTGGGTCCAGCTGGACGAGCCCGCCCTGGTGCAGGACCGCACCCCGGCCGAACTCTCCGCCGCCGAGCGCGCCTACCGCGAGCTGGGCACCCTCGCCGACCGCCCCCGGCTGCTGGTCGCCTCCTACTTCGACCGGCTGGGCGCCGCGCTGCCGGTGCTGGCCAAGGCCCCGATCGACGGCCTCGCCCTCGACCTCACCGGCCCCGCCGCCCGCAACCTCGACGACCTCGCCGCCGCCGGTGGCCTGCCAGGCAAGCGGCTGGTCGCCGGCGTGGTCAACGGCCGCAACGTGTGGATCAACGACCTGGAGCGCTCGCTGGCCGCCCTGGCCACCCTGCTCGGCCTCGCCGACCGTGTCGATGTCGCCGCCTCCTGCTCGCTGCTGCACGTTCCGCTGGACGCCTCCGTCGAGCGGGACATCGACCCACAGATCCTGCGCTGGCTGTCCTTCGCCCGCCAGAAGGTCACCGAGATCGTCACCCTCGCCCGGGGCCTCACCCAGGGCGCGGACGCGATCGGGGCCCAACTCGCCGCGAACCGGGCCGACCTGGCCTCCCGCTCCGGCTCCCCGATCACCCGCGACCCGGCCGTCCGCGCCCGCGCCGCCGCCGTCACCCCGGCGGACACCCGCCGGCCCGAGCCCTATCCCCGGCGGGCCGTGGCCCAGCGCGCCCGGCTGGCGCTGCCGCCGCTGCCGACGACCACCATCGGCTCGTTCCCGCAGACCACCGAGCTGCGCGCCGCGCGCGCCGAGTCGCGGGCCGGCCGGCTGGACGCCGCCGGCTACGAGGAGCGGGTCAGGGAGGAGATCAGGGAGACGATCTCCTTCCAGGAGAAGGCCGGCCTCGACGTGCTGGTGCACGGCGAGCCCGAACGCAACGACATGGTGCAGTACTTCGCCGAGCAGCTCACCGGCTATCTCGCCACCCAGCACGGCTGGGTCCAGTCCTACGGCACCCGCTACGTCCGGCCGCCGATCCTCGCCGGCGACATCTCCCGCCCGACGCCGATGACCGTGGAGTGGACCCGCTACGCCCAGTCCCTCACCGACCGCCCGGTCAAGGGGATGCTCACCGGCCCGGTCACCATGCTGGCCTGGTCCTTCGTCCGCGACGACCTGCCACGCGCCGAGACCGCGCGCCAGGTGGCGCTCGCCCTGCGCGACGAGGTGCTGGACCTGGAGGCGGCCGGCACCGCCGTGATCCAGGTGGACGAGCCGGCGCTTCGGGAGACCCTTCCGCTGCGGGCCGCCGACCAGCCGGCCTATCTGGACTGGGCCACCGAGGCGTTCCGCCTCACCACCGGCGGGGTTCGCGCGGAGACCCAGATCCACACCCACATGTGCTACGCCGAGTTCGGCGACATCCTCCAGGCCATCGACGACCTGGACGCCGACGTGATCAGCCTGGAGGCGACCCGTTCCCACATGCGGGTGGCCGACGAGCTGGCGGCGGCCCGCTATCCGCGCGAGGTGGGTCCCGGGGTCTACGACATCCACTCCCCGCGCGTGCCCGACGGCGAGGAGATCGTCGGGCTGCTGCGGGCCGGCCTGGCCGCGATTCCTCCCGAGCGGCTCTGGGTCAACCCGGACTGCGGCCTCAAGACCCGGGCCTGGCCCGAGGTGCGCGACGCCCTGACCCACCTGGTCGAGGCGGCGCGGACGCTGCGGGCCCAACTGTCCTGATCCGTCGGTCGGTTCGAGGTCCGGCCGGGGTCCGTTCGAGGTCCGGTCGGGGGCCTTTCCGGTCGGAGGAGGTTCTCCTTCGACCGGAACGGGCCCGGCCGGCCCGGCCCGCCCGACGGGGCCGGTGGGAACGAAGTCGCGGGAGAACGATTCCCCTGCGGGTGTGCTTGCGGCAGGCTGAGGGTGTGAGCGGTGACACACGGAGCAGCAACGGCCAACCGGCCCCGGCGTCGGACGAACGGCAGCTGCCGGCGCACCTGGTGGAGCGCGTGCGCCAGGCGGTGCGCCTGGTGGGGCTCCCGCTGGCGGCCGAGAACGGCGGGGTCGGGGTCTGCCTGGAGCGCGAGGGACCGGGCGAGGGCCCGGTCGACCATGTGGTGATCCGGTGGCGCACCTCGGCCGAGCTGTGGGCCACGGCGGAGGACGAACGGCCCGACGGTCCGGCCGAGAAGCTGCGCAACACCACGCTGACCGCGATGGAGGACGCGCTCTCCGAACTGCTCGCCGCCGGCGGACTGGTCGTCGCCAAGCACCCGTTCACCCGCTCCCTGGCGGTGTGGGGCATCGAGGGCCCGCCGCCCGTCGAGTGACGGACGCGCGCGGGCCCGGCGCGTTCCCGGCCCGTTCCCGCCCGCTCCTGGGTGGTTCGTGGAGCGGTTCGATCGCTTCTTGGCCCCCTTTGATCACACCCGTCCTGAGGCTTAACTCCCGTCCCCCTGACCGTCGCTGACCAGCGGGGATTGTCAGTGGCTGCCCGTAGAATCGAAAGCGTTCGAATGGTCAGCCGTCGTTCCCGGAGGTGCCGATGGCCGCTGTCGCAACACCGCTTCCGCTCCCTCTCACGCTTCCCTCTCCCACCCTGTCCGCCCCCGAGTTGCGCAGGAAGCCCCTGCCCGCCGGGCAGCCCCGCGCCTGGTACGAGTCGCACAACCGCAGGCTCAAGGCCCTGCGGCTGGCCACGGCCCTGCTGGACACCGGCGTCTACCACCCGGCCGGCGCCAGCAACGAGCGCATACGCGCGCTCGCCCCGCTGATCGGCGTGCGCTACCCATCCGACACGACGTGCCGGATGGTCCGCTCGCTGATGCGGCACTGAGGGGCCGGCCCGGCCGACGAACCCGGCGCCGGGCTCGCCGGTCCCCGCCGGGCGCCCGCCCCCGGCCGTGCCACGCGCCGGCCGGGGACGGGCGTCAACCGCCCGCCGTCAAGCGCGTGTTGACGGACCGTTGGGTGAACTCCGGGTGCGAATACCGGGTGGGGTCCCGGTGTGACGCGCGAAACTCGGGGTACGTGGGGTGAGGAGTGACAGCCGCGTCACTCGGTGCCTTCATGCGCCGGCGTGCGCCGCCCGCCACCGTGAGGCAGGGGGAGGATCACATGGTCGCCACACGACAACCCGTCTTCGAGCGGGAGGCCGCGATCCGTGGTGTGCACGCGCTGACCCGCGCCGGTCGCGCGTACCCGCCCGGCAGCCGCCGCCCCGTGGTGTTCTTCCAGGGCGGCCCGGGCAGCGGCAAGTCGCTGCTGCTCCAGGTCCTCGACGACCGGGTCAACCAGTACATCCCCTACGCCAGGGTGGACTTCGCCGACAACCGCTACGACGAGATCCCGCACACCCTCACCGTGCTGGCCGAGCGTCTGACCCGCTACCGCCCGCGCTACGGCAGGCTGCGCTTCCCCCGCCTGCTCATCGCCCTGCTCGTCGCCGAACAGAGCCTGCCGGGCGGGGACTTCGAGCAGAGCAGGGAGGCCCTGCGGCAGCGCCTCAGACAGCGGCGCGGCGCCCGGTGGCCGCAGCGCTTCCTGCGCGAACTCACCGGGGAGCCCCCCGAGGCCGGCGTCACGGCCGGCGCCATGACGCTCCTGTTCCGGCTGCCGCTCCAGGCCGTTGCCGCCGGGCTGGCCCTGGTCTTCCCCACCTTCCCGCGCCGTTCCCAGGTGTGGTTCGGCCACCGGGACCGGGGCAGGACCGACCACGCGCTGGACACATTGATCGAGTTGAACACCTGGGCCAGGGAGTTGCGTGTCACCGGGGGCGCCGGCGGCGCCGGGGCCCCGCCCGGCATGGACGCCCGGCTGCGCGCCGCCCGGGACAACGTCGACAAGCTGCTCTGCGAGGCGTTCCTCGCCGACCTGCGGGACGCCCCGCGCCGGGTGCACGCGCTGCCCACGCCGCTGCTGCTCCTGGACAACGTGGACGCCCCGGCCGGGCGCGCCTTCCTCGGCCGACTGCTCGACGCCCGCCCCCCGCTGGAGCCCGGCGCCAGGGCCGAGCCGCTGACCGTGGTCGCCACCGGCCGGGTCGCGCCGCCCGAGCTGGCCGACACCCCCGAGGCCCCCCTCGACGAGATCCCCCCGTCCGCGAACGCCCGCGAACTCCCCGCCTGGCTGCGCTACCGGCTCCCCGACCTGGCCAGGGCGGACGTCCAGCGGCTGCTCAGCGACGCCGCCGTGCACGGCCCGGCCGACCGCCGACTGGCCCGGCTGGTCCACGAGTTCACACAGGGCCACCCCGAGGTGGTCGGCGTGCTGGCCGGCGCCCTCGCCGCCCGGCGGGACGGCGCCGCATCCGTCGCCGAGCTGCTGGAGGAGCCGGTGCCCGACCCGGCCGGCGGCGGCGCCCACGGCCCCGCCGCGCCGCGCCGCTCCGCCGAGCAGCGGCTGTTGTACCGGCTGCTCCCCGACGCGGACGGCCGGCTGGACCTCATCGCCCGCTGCGCCGCCGGCCGGAACGCGGCCGAGTCGCTGTGGCTGAGCCAGCGTTCCGGGCTCGCCAACGTGGTCTGGGGGGAGGGCGTCGAGCCCTGGGACCCGTCGGCCGGCGCCGGCTCGGCGGTGCTGCTGCGGCTGCTGCGCCGCCGGCTCGCCCGCGCCCCCGAGGAGTGGCGCGAGGCCCATGCCAGCCTGCACGAGCACTGCGTGGAGCGGGGCGACCTGGCCGGCCGGCTCTACCACCGGCTGGCGCTGGGCGAGCTGCGCGAGGTCGCCATCGAGCTGGCCGAGCTGCTGCCGAGGACGCCGGGCGCCGACTGGCTGGCCCTGCTGGACGAGGTCGCGCGCGCCCCGCTCGGCTCGGTGGAGGCGCAACGCCAGCCGCCGCACGCCCTGTTCCACGCCCTCACCAGGGAGGCGACGGGCGCCGCCTCGCTGGGCGAGGAGACCACGACCCGCATGACGCACCTGCTGGCGGCGCTCCGCATCGTCAGCGACCCGCTCCACGGCACGGCCCGCGAGCTGCTCTACACCCAGGTCGCCAACGCGCTGGCGGCGCTCGCCTCGCGTTCGCCCGACGGGCTGGTGGTGCTCCAGGAGTCGGTGCGGGAGTACCGGCGCCAGGCCCAGTGGTGGGCCTGACCGGCTCCTTCCCGACCGCGCCGACCCGTTCCGATCGCATCCCGAGGAGAGCAGATGCCCCCTTCGTCCAAGGCCCCCGGCCACGGGGGCTCGTCCCAGGCCGACCCCTCGTGGGAGCCGCCGCCCCGCCGGGGCCTGTGGCTGCTCTCCGCGCTGCTCGGGCTCGTCGTGCTGGCCGCCGCGCTGCTCCTGGTGCCCGACTGGTTGGCCGAACGCGACTGCGGCGGGTCGGAGTTGACCGATCGTGGCGGCGAGTGTGTCGGAGTCAGCGATGGCTCGCCCCCGTTCCTGCCCCCGGAGGCCGGGGACGCGCTGGCCGACCGGTTCCGCGAGATCCAGCAGCTGATCCAGCGGGAGAACGAGCGCGTCGCCGACGAGGGCGGCACCGCCGTCAAGGTGGGGCTGCTGTCCACCCTCACCGCCGACGAGCGCGGCCCGCACTCGCCCACCCGGGTGCTGCACGCGCTGGAGGGCGCCTACACCGCCCAGATGCGCGCCAACCACGGCCGTCAACTCGGCGACCCCACCCCACAGATCCAGCTCCTGCTGGCCAACGCCGGCTCCCGCCACGACAAGTGGGAGCCGGCCGTCGACCGGCTGGTCGGCATGACCGACGACGACATTCCCCTGGTCGCCGTCGCCGGCCTGTCGATGAGCAGCGACCACAGCAGGGCGGCGGCCGAACGCCTCGCCGAGCACGGCATCCCCCTGGTCGCCGCCTCGGCCAGCGCCGACCGGCTCAACGCCGAGACCGTCCCCGGCCTGGTGCGCGTCACCGCCAGCAACACCGACTTCGTGACCGCGCTCGCCGCCTATGTCCACGCCCGCGACGAGCTGGACGAGGCGGTGCTGGTGCACGACACCCGCGCCCCCGACCTCCATGTGACCACGCTCACCGACGCGTTCCGCGCCGAGCTGGCGACCGAGCTGGGGGACAACCCGGACCAGCCGTTCCAGGGCACCAGCATCGGCGAGTCCGCCGCGCCCGCGCTCTTCCGCGCCGCCGTGCAGAACGTCTGCGTCACCGAGGCCGACATGGTGCTGTTCGCCGGCCGCGCCGCCGACCTCGACGCCTTCGTCGAGTCCCTGCACAGCCGGCCCTGCCGGGGCCGGCCGATCGCGGTGCTCTTCGCCGAGACCGGCCCGGTGATCGACGAGAGCGAGAGCCAGCGGCTGGCGGACAGCCACATCACCGTGGTCCAGGCGTCCGCGATGGACCCGGCCTGGTCCGCCGACGGCGGCGCCAACCCCGAGGCGCCGGCCGGCTTCGCCGACTTCTACGCGGCCTTCGAGGAGCACGTCCCGTTCGAGGAGGACGTCCCGGCCACGCTCAGGGACGGCTACGCGGTGGCCAACCACGACGCGCTCGCCGTCGCCGTCCAGGCCATCCGGGTCACCCACGCCCAGGCGCCGGACGAGCCGCTGACCCCGAGCCGGGTCACCGACGCGCTGTTCCTGCTCCACCTGGGCAACGCGGTCCCCGCCGCCAGCGGAACCCTCGAGTTCACCGTCGACCGCGACGGGGACCCCGGCGGCAAGCCCGTTCCCATCATCGAGACCCCACCCGGAGACGAACGCCCCGCGCTCTACACCACCCCCGGGGCCTGACCGCTCGGCCGGCCCCCGACCGCACCACCGGCCCCGGCATCGCCCGGCGGAAGGCCGCGTTCACCTCGCCCCTGTCGCCGTGGCAGCGGGCCGAACCCCGGATCGGTCACTCCGAGAGCCCGGGCCCGGCGCGCAGCGCCTCCCACAGCACCCGGCCCTGCGCCCCGGCCGGCGGCTCGGCGCCGAGCAACGCCGAGACGGTCGGCGCCACATCCACATGGCGCGGCAGCAGCGCGAAGCCGCCGGGGCGCACCCCGGCGCCCGCGACCAGCAGCGTGGCGTGCGCCTCACTGGTCGAGCCGTGCCGCCCGGCGGGCGCGGCCGGCGCCTCGGCCGCCGCCGTCCACCCCGGCCGTGGCTCCACCACCAGCTCGCCCATGGCCGGGCTCATCCGCAGCAGCCGCTGCTCGCCGGCGCCCAACACGGCCCGCACCTGGGGCAGTCGGGCGACGGCCGACCGCACCCTGGCCACGTTCCGCGCGTTGTCGGCCTCGCCGAGGAAGTGCAGGCTGGCGCTGCCGCCGACGACGATGGCCACGTCCGTCTCGGGCGCCGGCGACCGGCCGCTGGTCAGGAACTCGCCGCGCAGCCCGGCCGAGGCGATCGCGTCCAGCAACTCCCCGCCGAACGCCCGGTCGAACTCGGTCATCCCGTGGTCGCCCACCAGCACGAAGGCGGTGCGTTCGAAGATCCCGGCGTCCCTGGTGGCCTGGACCACGCGCCCCAACTGCCGGTCCATCTCGGCCATCTGGGCGTCGATCGACGGGTCGTTCGGCCCGACGCGGTGGCCCAGGGCGTCCAGGTCGTCGCAGTACACGGCGGTCAGGTCCGGCACATCCGGCACGGTGACTTCGACGCCGTCCGAGGTCACCGGCCGCCCGGCCAGCAGGTCGCCGAACTGGTCGACGCGGTCGGCGCAGGCGCCGCCCGGCTGGGTGTAGAGGGCGCGCGGGTCCCCGTAGCGCACGCCGTGGTCCTGGAGGATGAACCACTGCACCGAGGCCAGGGTCCTGCCCTGCGCGGCCAGCGACTCGGCGAGCGTGGGCACGGCCAGCGCGCGGCTCTGCCCCACGGCGGCCCCGGCCTCCGGGTCGTAGACATAGGCCGTGTTGCCGTGCCGCTCCGGGAAGGCGCCGGTGGCCAGCGTGGACATCGACGGGTTGGTGATCGACTGCGCCACCCCCAGGCTGGTGCCGACGAAGCCCCGTTCGGCCAGGGCGTCCAGGTTCGGCGTCTCCACCCGGTGCCGGTACGCGGGGTCGAACCCGTCCCACACCAGCAGCACCACATGGTCGGCGCGTGGCGCCTGGCCGGCCGTCCGCCCGGCGGCCTGGGCCCCCGGCGCCGTGCCGCCCGCCAGGAGCACCGCGCACACCGCGAGCACGGTGAGCACGGCCAGGGCCGTCAGCCCGGTGCGCCTCCGGTCCGACAGCGCGTCGATCGTTCGTCTGGCCCGCATGGTGACCGCCTCCCGTACGGGGCCGCCGCCGCTCGGCGGCCCGCCGGGGACGATCGAAGAGGCCCGGGACCAACGCCACATGGCGCCCGCGCGGCCCCAGGAAGAACGCCCGGAAGAGCGCCCGGAGGAACGCCCGGAGGAGCGCCCGGAGGAACGCTCCGCTCAGCCGGAGCGCTCAGTTGGCGCGCTCAGCCGGTGCGTTCAGTCGGCGCGTTCACTCAGCGCACGCTCGGCCAGCGCGCTCCTGGCGCGCATCAGCGCGAAGCCCAGCAGGTTCTCGCCGCGCCAGTGGGTGGGGGAGGTGGCGAGGGGATCGTCCGCCGCGCGGCCGATGCCCCAGACGCGGTCCAACGGGCTGGCCTCGACCAGAACGCGTCCCTCGTGGCCAACAGATAGGCGGAAAGCGCCGCGTCCTGACCGAACTTGGCGAGACTGCCCCGGATCACGATCTCCATCCGGTGCGCGCGCCAGACCTCCTCGTCGAACCCGGCGGCGCCGCGCCCCAGTTTCTTGGCGGCGGCCGGGTGGGGCGCGGCCAGCACCCGGGCCGCCGTCTCCTCGTCCCCGAAGAGCCGGGCCTTGGCCGCCATCATGTAGTGCTCGGCGGTGGCGTAGCGCACGCCGTCCACGGTGAACGGGGACGGCCACCACTGGCTGAGGACCCAGGGCCCGACCCCGCCGCGCCGGCCGGGCCGATGGCCCCAGAAACACAGGTAGGCGAGCCTCCGCCCGGCCCGCTCCCAGCGGCACAGCGCGGCGAGGTCGGCGGGCGGGTCCTGGGCGTCGTGGTCCTGGGCCTCGTGGGAAACCATGCGCCCAGCCTGGCGGCTGAACGGGGCGCGAGCCAGGGATTAACCGCCGTCGCGGCCACGGAGGATGCGCCGGCGCGCGCCGGCCAGCGCGCGCCCGAGCCCGCGCCC
>NZ_RFFJ01000074.1 GCF_003696235.1 Streptomyces triticirhizae | reverse complement strand
CGCCGCCCAGGACCCGCCGGCGGTCACCCCCGACGGCGTGCTCCCGCCCCGCGAGGTCGTCCGCGCGCTGCGCGCCGCCTTCGGCCGGGACACCTGGGTGGTCGCCGACGCCGGCACCCCCACGCCCCATCTCGCCTGCCACTGGGAGGCGCCCGGCGACGGCTGGCGGGTCGTCATCCCCCGGGGACACGGCCCCATGGGATACGCGGTGCCGGCCGCCGTCGGCGTCGCCGTCGGCCACCCCGGCGCCCGGGTCCTCTGCCTCACCACGGAGAACAGCCTCGCCATGGCCGTGGGCGAGTGGGAGACGGCCGTCCGGCTCGCCCTCCCCATCACGTTCGTGGTGCTCGACAACACCTCGCTGGCCTGGATCAAGATGATCCAGCACCTCTATGTCCAGCGGCGATACTTCGCCGTCGACCCCGGGCCGATCGACCCCGTCCAACTCGGCCTCGGCACCGGCATATCCGGGGCGCGCGCCACCACCCTCGACCAGCTCTCCGCGCTGGCCGAGCGGGCCGCGCGGCGCGGCGAGGGCCCCTCGCTGATCCATGTGCGGGTGCCCGAGCACATGGCCGCGCCGCCCCCCGTCCCCGTCTGGCGGGCCGCGCTCGACGGGGAGTCCACCGGCCGCCCCATCCACTGAGCGCCCACCCGCCGGCACCCGCCACACCACCGCCGAACAGCCCCGCGCACCACCCAGGAGACACCTCTCCCATGCCACGCACCACCGGGGTCCGGCTGCGCGCCGAGACCGCGCCGAACGAGCGACGGACCCCCCTCGTCCCCACCGACGCCGCCTCCCTGGTCGCCGACGGACTCCCCGTCACCGTCGAGGAGAGCCCCCAACGCGCCTTCTCCGTCGAGGAGTACACCCGGGTCGGCTGCCGCGTCGCGCCCGCCCACAGCTGGCCGGACGCCGGGCCCGACGAGGTCGTCCTCGGCCTCAAGGAGCCGGCGGGGCCGCCCGACGCGCTCACCCACCGCCACGTCTTCTTCGGCCACGCCTACCGGGGACAGCGCGGCGGCCCCGCGCTGCTGCGCCGGTTCACCGCCGGCGGCGGCACCCTGCTCGACCTGGAGTACCTCACCGAGGCCGACGGCCGACGGGTCACCGCCTTCGGCGAGTTCGCCGGCTACGTCGGCGCCGCCCTCGCCGTCCTCCACCAACGCCGGCGCCTGACCGCCCCGTTGACCGCCACCACCCGCCCCGCCCTCGACGCGCGCCTGCGCGAACACACCGGAGGGGCGCGCGCCCTGGTGATCGGCGCGCTCGGCCGCTCCGGGCGCGGCGCCCGCCGGGCCCTCGACGTGGCCGGCGTGCCCACCACCGGCTGGGACCAGGCCGAGACCGCCGACCTCGACCGGCCCGCCCTGCGCGCCCACGACCTGCTGGTCAACGCCGTCGCCCCGGCCGCACCCGGACCGCCGTTCCTCACCCCCGAGGACCTGCCGCGTGCCGACCGCGCCCTGACCGTTGTCGCCGACGTCACCTGCGACGTGACCTCGGCCCGCAACCGCCTGCCGGTCAACGACCGCACCACCGACTGGGAACGGCCGGTCCGCAGGCTCCACTCGGCGCCGCCGCTGGACGTGATCGCCATCGACAACCTGCCCTCCCTGCTGCCCCGCGAGTCCAGCGCCGCCTTCTCCGCCGGACTGCTGCCCCACCTGCGGGCGCTGCCCGAGGGCAGCGCCGTCTGGGACCGCAGCGCCGAAGCCTTCCGGCGGGCCCTGGCCACCACCGACGACCCCGAGCGAGGAAGCGATGGCTGACCTCATCCCCCCGACCGGCCGCGTCCACTGGATCGGGACCGGCCTCTCGACCGGCAGCGGCCTCGGCCTCGTCTGCGCCGAGACCACCACCGTCCTGTGGGGCCGCACCGTCGCCCGCGCCGAGTCCTGCCTGGCCCGGCTCGGGCTGCTCGGTCAGGCCGAGCCCCGCGCCTACGACCCCGACTCCCTGGCCCACCAACTCGCCCCGGGAGACGTGGTGGTCTCCATGCTCCCCGCCGACCACCACCCGGCCCTGGCCCGCATCGCGCTCGCCGGCTCGGCCCATCTGGTCTGCTCCAGCTATGTCAGCCCGGGGCTGGCCGCCCACGCGACGGCCGCCGCCGAACGCGGCTGCGCGCTGCTCACCGAGGTCGGCCTCGACCCGGGCATCGACCACCTGCTCGCCCACCACCTGGTGGACGCCGCGCGTGGCGCCGTCGGCGACCGGCCCGCCGTCGCCCACTTCGGCTCCTACTGCGGCAGCAACCCGGCCGTGCCCAACGCCTTCCGCTACCAGTTCAGTTGGGCGCCGCGCGGGGTGCTCACCGCGCTGCTCACCCCGGCCAGGACCATCCGGGGCGGCCTTCCCCGACGGTTCGCCCGCCCCTGGGAGGCCGTCGAGCACCTGACCGTCGCCGGCGAGACCTTCGAGGTCTACCCCAACCGCGACAGCCTGCCCTTCGTCACCACCTACGGCCTGCCCGCCACCTGGCGGCTGGAGAGCTTCGCCAGGGGAACGCTCCGGCTGGCCGGCTGGAGCGAGGCGTGGAAGCCCGTCTTCGCCGAGCTGGCCGAGGCCGACGGGGCCGGCGTCACCGCGCTCGCCGAGCGGCTGGCGGCCCGCTATCCCACCACGGCCGACGACCACGACCGGGTCGTGATGTCCGTGCGGCTGTCCGTCCACACCGACGACGGCGAGGACTGGTCGGGGGAGTGGACGCTGGACGCCACCGGCGACGCCCGCGAGGCCGCCACCCCGCGCCTGGTCTCCGTCCCCCTCGCCTGCGCGGTGCTTGAGGTCGTCGCCGGCCGGGTCCCGCCCGGACTCCACCAGGCCACCGACGACCCCGAGGCCGTGCGCGGCTGGCTGACGTTCCTCGCCACCCACGGTGTCACCGCCAGCTTCCATGGCGACGGCGAGGTCTGAGATGGCGCCCGACACCGCCCGGACGTGGGCCCGATGACCGCGGCCCAGGCCACGCTGCGCCGGGGCGTGCTGCCGCTGCTGGCCTACGCCGTGCTCGCCGCCGCCATGGACGTCTACGCCGGGAACCGCTTCGAGGTGGTCAGCCCCGCCGCGATCGCCGCCGTCTCCTTCACCCTGGCCGTGGCCTTCTTCGCCGTCCTCGTGCGAGCCCGCCGCCGCCGGCGCCCCGCCGAGCCCGGCGCGCTCACCACCCACCGCTCCGACCTGGTGGCCATCAACGTCACCACCGCGCTCACCTGGCTGAGCACCTTCTACGCCCTCGACCACCTGGAGCCGGCGATCGTCAACGTCGTCAGCCTCGCGCTCGGCCCCGTGATCACCGCGCTCGCCGGCCCGCTGCTGCGCCGGCAGAGCCGGGTGCTGGCCACCGAGGTCGCCGTCTCGGTCGCCATCTGCGGGCTGCTGTGCGTGCTGATGTGGGGCTCGTTCAGCGGGCGCAGCGGGCTCGGCGAGATCGCCACCGGCGAGGCGCTGTGGGGCCTCGGCTTCACCCTGGCCTGCGCTGCCGGCTCCGCCGCCAACATCATCTACATGAAGCGGCTCAACGACGCCGGCTGCGACCCGGGCACGGTGCTGGCCACCCGCTTCGTGCTGATCGGCGTGCTGGCCTGGGCGCTGGTCGCCCTGGAGGCCGAGCCACGGCTGGGCGCCGCGCTGCTGCCCGGCGCCGTGGTCGCGGTGATCGGGGTCGCCCTGCCGATCTACGTGCTCCAGGTGGGCGTCCGGCACACCGAGCCCATCACCACCTCGCTGCTGATCTGCCTCTCCCCGCTCTTCGCGCTGGTCCTCCAACTCGCCGACGGGCGGCTGAGGTTCTCCCCGCTGACCCTGCTCGGGGTGCTGGGCGTGGTCGCCCTGGTGGCCGTCGGGGTGCTGGTGCGGGACCGACGGCCCGAGGACCCGCCGCCCGCCCCGGCCGCCGTGCCGGTCGCCGCCCTCGCCCCACCGGGCCCACGCGCCCCGGAGCCCGGCGCGCCACGCGCCCCGACCGCCGGCGAACCGAACGAGACCGCCGGCGACCCCCGCGAAGGAGCCCCCTCGTGACCGCACCGCCCATCACCGGCCCACCCGAAGGCGACCGGACCGACCGGCCCGGGACCGTCGCCGTCGTGGACGCCTACGGCGCCGGGCGCCTGCTGCCCGGGGCGCTGCGGCGCCGGGGCGTGGAGGTCGTCCATGTCCGCTCCCCGTTCCCCGACACCCGGCTCGCCTACCGGCCCGAGGACTTCGCGGTCGACCTCGCCCACGAGGGCGACGTCGCGGCCACCGCCCGCCGGCTGCGCGCGCTGGGCGTTGCCCGGGTGGTCGCCGCCGCCGAGTCCGGGGTGGCGCTGGCCGACCAGCTGGCGGCCGCGCTCGGCGCGCCGGGCAACGACCTGGCGCGTTCCCCGGCCCGCCGGGACAAGTTCCTGATGCGCCAGGCCGTGCGCGCCGCCGGCCTGGCCACGGCCGACACCCTCCGCACGGCGGCGCTGCCCGAGATCCTCGACTGGGCGGCGGCGCACGCCCGTTGGCCCGTGGTGCTCAAGCCGGTGCGCAGCGCCGGCACCGACCACGTCTTCGTCTGCCACACCCCGGCCGAGGTCGCCGACGCCCACGCCCGCATCCTGGCCTCGGCCAACCGCTACGGCGAGCCCAACGAGACGGTCCTCGCCCAGGAGTTCCTCGCCGGCACCGAGCACTATGTGAACACGGTCAGCCACGCCGGCCGCCACCGCGTGGTGGAGGTGTGGCGGTACCACAAGCGGCTGGTGGACGGCCGTTCCGTCTACGACTACGAGGACCTTCTCGCCCTCGACGAGCCGGGCGTGGCGGAGCTGGTCCGCTATGTCCTGGCGGTGCTCGACGCGTTGGGCATCGGGGAGGGGGCCGCCCACACCGAGGTGATGGTCACGGAGCGCGGCCCGGTGCTGATCGAGTGCGGCGCCCGGCTCGGGGGCGGCCAGACCCCGGAGCTGCTGGGCCGTTGCGTCGGCGCCGACCAGGTCAACAGCCTGGCCCACGCCCTCGCCGACCCGGCGGGCTTCGCCGCCGAGGCCGGGGCGCCCTACCGGCTGCGGAGCCGGCTGCGCTGCGTCAACCTGATCTCGCCACGCGCCGGTCGGGTCCCCCAGCCGGCGGGCTGGCGGCCGGTGCGGGCGCTGCCCTCGTTCGCCGAGCTGGTGGTCAACGCCCCGGCCGGCGGCGCCCTGTCCCGCACCGTGGACATGGCGACCTGCCCCGGCACGGTCTATCTCAGCCACGACGATCCGGAGGTGCTGGACTCCGACCACCGCGCGCTGCGCCAGCTGGAGTTGGCCGGCCTCTACGCCGGCCGGCCGTAGCCCGCTGTGGCTGTTGGGTGCGGACCGGTGGCCGGTGAGGGTGAGCCCGTCTGGCTGCGGCCGGGTTCGGGCCCGGCTCAGTCCTGCCCGTCGACGATCAGCAGCCGGCGGCCCGCCAGGTCGGAGCGGGTGGCGCGGGCGGCCGCGTACTCGGGGGAGGCGTACCAGCGTTCGGCGTGCTCCCGGCTGGGGAAGGCGAGCACCGTCATCCGGCCGCCCTCCGGCCAGTCACCCTCCAGCGCGCCGGGCAGCGCGCCGCGCGCGAGATAGCGCCCGCCGTGCAGGGCGACGGACTCCTCGGCCAACTCCCGGTAGCGGCGCACCTCGGGGCCCTCGCGGTGCTCGGCCTCGGCGATCACATAGGCGGTCACCGTCCCAGCCTGCCAGACGCCCCGGCCGCCAGGGCCGCCGGGCCGCCCCGCCCACCCGCGCGTGTGAACGCCCGAACGCCGCCCGCCCAACCGACGCGCTACGCCGACCCGTTGGCGGCCCCGTCCGCCGTCTCGTCCGCCGGGGCCGCGCCGCCGATCGTCAGCGGGGAACGGTGGTGGCGCGGGTGCTCGACCTCGTCGAGCAGCGCGACCGCCAGGTCGGCGTAGGAGATCAGGTCGTTCCGGTCGGCGTGTTCGGCGATCCGGTACGTGCCGGTGCGGCCGGCCCCGTGGTCGAAGTCGCCTGCGGGTGCGGCGTAGACCCAGTCCAGGGCCGAGCCCCGCAGCCGCTCCAGCCCGGCGGCGTGCCCCAGCATGAACGGGCGGTACTCGTTGGGGTAGCCGGGCTCGTCCATCAGCGGAACGCCCGAGGCGCCCGGCAACACCGAGGCCAGCCCCACGAACAGCAGGCGCGGCACGCCGGCCGCGCCAAGGCCGGCGTCCAACGCCGAGGCCGCGCCGGGGAAGAACACGTCAGCGGGCGCCGCCAGGTCCGCCGCCGCGTTGATCGCCGCGTGATGCCCTGTGGCGAGCCGTGCCACGTCAGCCGCCACGCTCACGTCCCCGGCGACCACCCGCGCCGCGCCCAACTCCCGGTGCCGCGCGGGGTCCCGCACCACGGCGGTGACCTCGTGACCCCGCGCCTCCGCCTCGGCCACCGCCGCCCGACCGGCGCGCCCGCCGGCGCCGAAGATCACGATCCGCATCGAGGAACTCCCCTCGTCAGGGCCGGAGTCCCACACCCCGGCCGGTGCCCCGGACGCTAGCGGGGGACTCGGTTACCGATCGGATACCGGCTATCGTTCGCGACCATGAGGGAACCGTTGCCGCCCGATCTCTTCGACGAGGTCTGCCCGACCGCGCTCAGCCCGGTCCGCGTCGGCGACAAGTGGGCCGCCATGATCCTGACCTGCCTGGCGGACGGGCCGCGTCGCTTCTCCGAACTCCGCGTGCCGCTGCGGCGGGTGACCCCCAAGGTCCTCACCGCCTCGCTGCGCGCCCTGGAACGGGACGGCCTGATCGCCCGCGACGAGACCCGCGCCGCCTCGGGCCGGCGGGTCGAGTACCGGCTGACGCCGCTGGGCGAGAGCCTCCTCGGGCCGCTGGAGGTCGTCTGCGGCTGGGTTCGCGAGCACATCGACGAACTCCTCGCCGCCCGCGAGTCCTTCGACGCCGCGCGGGAGCGGCGCACCGCCTGAGGCCGGGGGCAGGCCCTCCAGGTCGTACTCCCGATGGGTTCGGTGGCGCACCGGCCGCTCCCTCCCCCGCGCCTCCCCGTCGCCGTTCCGTTCGGCACCCTACCGCCCCGCCGGGCTGGTTCGGCGGCGAATGCTTTTGCGTTCGCACGAGCATCGGCACGTGCCGAACGAGGCGGGCGAGACGGCGCACGATTCTCGCGGCCGAAGGTCGCATCACGGAACGTGAGGAACGCCGCGAGGAGGCCCGCGCGGTATTCGCCGGCGCGTTTCCCGGACCCGATCGAGAGAACTCCCCAAAAGTCCGAAGACCTTTCCGGTGTTTATTGAGCCTGTTCGGAAACGACCACTTCTCCAATCCTTCCCCGCGCCTTCCCTCCGCCCCTCGACTGCGGAGCGTACCGGCATTCCGTCGAATGCGCGCGGCATGATCCGAATGCGTGAACGAGGCGGGACCGCAGGGAGTTTGCGTCGTCCCGGGCCGCGTGACGCGCGGGCCGGGAACGGGGTACTTTCCTCCTGTGCGCGTGAATTCCCGTGCGGGGCGCCGGAGTTCTGGAGGCTCCGGAATTCCACCGGAGCCAGACGAACGCACACCCGAACGAAGGAGAACGCATGTGCGACCGGCGTCGCCGCACCGCCCAGGGCCGCACGGTCATGAGGCCGGGGAATTCCCCTCTCACCGGCCACCCGTCCCTCCCGGACGGAGGCGCGTGGCGCTGACGTGGGCCAACCCGCCGAGAGGAGACGGCCCGATGAACCAGCCCGCCCCGCAGGCCCCACCCCCCGAGCTGCGCGCGTTCCGCCAGCTCTACCACGCCCGCTATCTGCGGTACGCGCTGGTCCGCCTCGGCCGCCACCGGGGCGCCGTCGAGGCCGTGGAACGCACCTTCGCCGAACTGGCCGCCCGCTGGCCCGAGGTGTTGAGCGCCCCGCGCCCCAACGCCGTCGCCTGGCGGCTCCTGGGGCGCCAACTCGCCCACCACGAAGGGCAGATACCGACGGCCGGCGGCCCGGCCCGCCCCGTCGAGACGATGCGCGCCGACGCCCGGGTGCTGAGCCAGTCCCTGGGGCTGCCGCCGGCCGAGGTGGCCGACGTGATGGGCGTCGACCCCGCCCATGTGACGGTGCTGCTGCGGCGCCCCTGAGACCGACGCGACCCCGCCGTGTCAACTCCCGTACCGAATCCCTGAGATCGTGCGGGGCCGTGCGTTACAGTCGGCCCCCACGGCGCCCCCGGTGCGCCTGCCCCGGAGCGCGGCGGGAGAACGGAGGCGGGGCCATCAGCGCGCGGATCGACATCACCACGCCCAGCGTCGCGCGAATGTACGAGTATCTGCTCGGCGGCGCGGAGCACTACCAGTCCGACCGGGACGCCTGCGCCCGCCTGCTCCGTCTCGCGCCCAGCGGCGTCGCGGTGGTCCGCAACTGCCGGGCGTTCCTGGAACGCGCGGTCCGCGTCCTCGCCGAGGAGCACGGCGTCACCCAGTACATCGACTTCGGCGCCGGCCTGCCCGCGCGGCGGAACGTGCACCAGATCGCCAGGGAACACGTGCCGCAGGCGCGCGTGGTCTATGTCGACATCGACCCGATGGCCGTCGCCCACGGCCGGCTGGTCCTCGAACAGGACCGACGGACCCTGGTGGTGCGGGCCGACATCACCCGCCCCGAGGCCGTCTTCGGCGACGCCGAGGTGCGACGGCTGCTCACCGACGAGCCCACGGCGGCGCTCTTCGGCTCCGTGCTGCACTGCCTCACCGACGCCCAGGCCCCCGCCGAGCTGGTCGCCGGCGTGCGGCGGCGGCTGCCGCCCGGCAGCTTCGTCGCCATCTCGCACCTGGTGAGCGACGACGAGCGGGTGCGCCGCGAGGTCAGCGCGCTGATGGCGGAGCTGACCAGGGGCCGCTGGGGCCGGGTGCGCCAAGCCCGGGAGGTCGAGGGGTACTTCGCGGGAATGCGCCTGCTGGAACCCGGGGTGACCGACGCCAGGAACTGGCGCCCCGACGACCTGCTCCTCCCGCCCCAGCGGACCGACGAGTGGACCGGCTGGTGCGGCGTCGCCCACGCCTGAACGCGGAAGCGCCCGCTCGGCCCGCACGGCCCGGCCTTTCCCAACGGACGACGGGCGCGCTACCCTCGGCTCGCCGACGGCCGCGACGGCGAGGCGGCCACCCGGGAACCGCTGCTCTCCTGCCACGGCTTCTGCTCGGCCCTCGACGGCCATCACCGGGGCGAGGACCGCACCCTGTTCTCCGCCATCGCGGCGGCGCACCCGGAGCTGCGCCCGGTGTTGCGCTCGGTTGAGCAGGATCACTCGATGATCGCCCACCCGCTCGGCGAGCTGAGCGTCGCGCGGTGGAACGGGCCGCTCCGCCCGAGGAGTTGGACGGCCACCTGGAGGGCGTCGCCGCCATCATGGAGAGCCACTTCCGGTACGAGGAGCGACAGCAGCTCACCGTGCTGGAGAGCCTCGACCTCGCGGCCGAGTCCTCGGACGTGCTGGGCCCGCTGTGACCGCGCGACGTTCAGCGGCCCCGGCGCCCGTCCTTGCGGCGGTACTCCTCGATCGCCTCGCTCAGCAGCGCCTCGGTGCGCTCCCAGCGCGAGGCCACCTCGTTGATCTCCTCCAACAGGCCCCGGTAGCGCTCCAGTTCGGCCGGCCGCGTCACATAGGTGGCGCTGTCCAGATGCTCCACATAGACCAGCTCGGACGGCCCGCCGTCCCCGAAGTGCAGCCGGGTGACGGGGTAGTGGGGCACCCGCCCCGCGCCCCGTTCGAACTCGACCACCCGCAGCCGCACCGAGGGCCGCCGCGCCATCTCCCGCAGATGCGTCAACTGCCGCCACATCACGCCGTAGTCGCCTACCGGCCGCCGCAGGATCGCCTCGTCCAGCAGCGCTCGCACCATCGGCGGCCGCGGGGCGGCGAGCACCCTCTGCCGGGAGACCCGCAGCTCGACCTTCCGTTGCAGCGTCATCGCGTCCGCGTGCGGGAGCGCGGCCCTGATCACGGCCCTGGCGTACTCCTCGGTCCGCAACAGGCCGGGCACCACGTGGTTCTCGTAGGCGTGGATGCCGGCGGCCGAGCCCTCAAGACCTATCAGCCGGCGCAGGTAGTTGGGCGTCACATCGCTGAACTGCGACCATCAGGGGCTCTCCCGGGCCTGCCGCAGCAGCGCCCGGATCTCGCGGGCCTTCTCGTCGGGGACGCGGAAGAAGACGATCAGGTCCTCGATGTCGCGCTCCTTCGGCGAACTGGCCCCCCGCTCAAGGCGGCTGACCTTGGCCGCCGACCCGCGCAGCGGCTCGGCGACCTCGCGCAGCGTCAGCCCCGCCTCCCGCCGCAGCTGTCGAAGGCTCTCGCCCAACACCCGCTGCGCCGCCTCCGGCGTGCCCCGGCGCGGGGACGAGGGATCGCCCGAGGCGGCGAAGGGAAGCCGGCTGGGACCGCTCGCGGACATGCGCACTCTCCGTGGTAGGGATATCGACGTTCAGTATCCCCGACGGGAGTGTGCCTGTCCGCGTAACCGCCGTGTCCGGGGCGGGCGTTCAGCCTCCCCGGGCCGCCTCACAGCAGCGAGTCGAACTCGCCCGCCCGCACCCCGGACACGAACGCCCGCAGCTCCTGACGCGTGTACACCAGCGCTGGCCCGCCGGGGAAACGGGAGTTGCGGACCGCGACCTCGCCGTTCGGGAGCGCGGCCAGCTCGACGCAGTTGCCGTCCCTCGCGCTCGCCGTGCTCTTCACCCACGTGACCCCGGGGACGCGGTCCGCCGGGCTGCCGTTCTCGAACACCATGGGCACAGTGTTTCCCTTCTCGCACGCTGAATCGCTCCGCGCCGCCGACGGGCGGCGCGGGCCGGGACGTCGCCGTGGTGCACCGGTGCGCGACCAGCGAACCGTAGCCGCAGCGCGGGACGCGCCGCGTCACCCACAGGAGTGGCGGTGCGGGCACGCCGCGCCCCTCCGTCCGCCAGTTCCATGGCGCGGCCATGGCGCGGCCCTGGCGTGAACGGCCGTGCCACGCGGGCGCGTTGGGGAGGTCAGCCGCGTCGGGAGCGGGACTCGACCAGGTCGAGGGCGTGCTTGAGCACCTCACACGCCTGGACGTAGTTGCCGGACTCCTGGAGGAGTTCGGCCAGCCGGCGGCAGACCAGCACGGCCTCGGGGCCCGTCGTCTGGTGGGTCTGGTGGAACGCCTGCTCCAGCACCTCGATCGCCTCCTTGGCGCGGTCGGCGTCGGCCAGCAGCTCGGAGAGTTCCAGCTGGAGGGCGAAGGTGGTGTCGCGGTCGCTGCCGTCGCGCTCGTCGAAGGCGAGGCGCAGCACGGTGAGCGCGTCCCGGTTGCGGCCTGCGGCGCGCAGCGTCCGACCCAGCCGCAGGCCGGCCGCCGTGATGGCGGTCCGCACATCCGCGTCGACGACGGGTCCGGCCGGCGCGTCCGGCCTGGCCAGGGCCCGGTTGCGGACCAACGGCAGCCGCCCGACGTCGTTCTCCTGGCTGCGCTGCGGCGCCGGCCTCGACTTCGCCCGCAGCCGGTCCGTCAACGCCCGGTAGAGCGTGTCCAGATCGAGCACCTCGGGACCGTCCGCGACGCCCTGCCGCAGCAGCCGCAGCAGCTCGCCGGTGAACGCGGTGTGCGGCTCGCCCTCCGGCGCCAGCGCGGCCCGGTCCCCGGGCGAGGCGGTCAGCACATAGGCCCCGTCCACGGTGGCCCGGGCCGCCAGCGCGTCCGTGCCGTCCAGGGTCCTCGCCGCCCGGCCGCTGAAGCAGCAGTCCAGGATCAGCACCCGGCGCCTGGCCCTGGCCTGCCGCAGCGCGGCCCGCAGATGGTCGAAGGCGACGGCGGTGTAGCCGGTGTGCGGTCGGGAACCGGCCAACGCCAGATACAGGTCGGCCGAGTCGGGATCGCGCAGTCCGTGCCCCGCGTAGTAGACGAGCAGCGTGTCGGTGCTCTCCTCGCCCGCCCGGTGCACCGGGTCAAGCAGCTCCGACGGGGTGGCCGGATCGCACACCTCGACGCAGTTCCGGTCGGGCAGCCCCCACAACAGCGGGTCCCGCAGGGCGCCGGCCAGGTCCCGCAGATTGGCGGCGACGGCGGGGAGTTGGGCCAGCTCCTCGTACCGCGCCCCGCCCAGCAGCACCGCCCGGGAGGCGGCCGGGTCCGGCGGGCCCTGGACGCTCACCGCCCCTCGCCGGAGCCACCGGAGGCGTCGGGCGCGTCCGGTTCCCCGTCGTCGGCCGCCTCCAGCAGGGCGACCAGCCGGGCCAGCGTCGCCTCGTCGGCCGGCCGGCCCGGCGGAACGTGCACCTCCCACGCGCCGCGCCTCACCACCAGCGGCCGGCCGGTGCGCCGGGTGTCCCGCCACTGGAGCACGGAGACGGCCAGCGCGCCCGCCGAGAGGCCGGACCCCAGCACCAGCGCCACCACGTCCAGCGCCGCGCCCATCTCGCCCTCGCCGGCCGGGCGTTGGGCCTCCAGCCGGCTGACCAGGCCGTGCGCCAGGGTCTCGTCGGCGCGCAACCAGTGGACCAGGGAACGGAGTTCGTCCTCCACGGTGATCGGCTCGCGCCCGCCGTCCTCGCGGGGCGCGAGGCGCACCTCGACCCGGGCCTCGGTCATACGGGCTCCCCCTTCTCGTTCTCCTCCGACGCGGACGCGGACTCCGGCGCGGGCGTCGGCTCGCCGTCGTCGGGCGGCGTCGCCGGCTCGGTGTGCGCGTTGACGGTGGCCAGCAGCGCGAGGGCCTCCTCGCCCGACCCGAGCCGCGCCAGGCAGACCGCCTGCCAGAACCGGGCGGTCAGGGTGGTGGGGTCGCCCGGGCCCAACCGCTCCGCGCCGACCGTCCCGATGGTGGCGAGGAGGTCCAACGCCTCGCGGTGCTCCCCGCGTTGCACCATGCCCACCGCCTCCCGCAGCCGGGAGACCGCGTTGCGCGGGGTGATCCGGTGCAGGACCAGGGCCTGGGTGACGTCGCCCAGCGAGAGCATCGAGGAGGAGGCCGGGAAGGAGCCGGTGAGGGTGCGGTCCCGCCGGGCGTCGGGGGGCGCGGGCTGGGGGTCGGGGGAGGAGCCGCCGGGGACGAGGGGGTCGTCGAGGTTCCCGGGGATCTCCAGGGCCAGCGGCTCGGCGTCGTCCTCGACCATCGCGATGAGCCCGCCCAGGCTCCGGTCGGGCGCCTCGGCGGTCAGCCCCTCCAGGATCGCGTCGGTCGCGATCGGCCGCTGGGCGGGGTCCCTGGCGCACCAGCCGTTGACCAGGTCCACCAGCTTTCCGGGAACGATCCCCGCCAGGGACGCGGCGTCGATGGGCTCGACGCCCTCGTTGACCGCCTTCCACATCATCACCGCGACCCCCTCGTGCTCGGCGAACACCTGCCGGTCGGTGAGGACCTCCCGCAGGCACAGGCCGAGCCCGTAGTAGTCGGAGGCCGGCGTCGGCGGCTCGCCCCTGATCATCTCCGGCGCCAGGTAGCGCGGGGTGCCGGTGAGTTGACCGGTGCGGGTGAGCGAGGTGTCTCCGCTGATCCGGGCCAGCCCCAGGTCGCAGAGGACCACCCGGCCCGCGTGGGTGACGCGGATGTTCGACGGCTTGATGTCCCGGTGCAGCACGCCCGCCTGGTGGATCGCCCGCAGCCCCTCCACCAGGGGCAGCGTCAACGCGGCCGCCAGGTCCCGCAGCCGGCCGCCCAGCGCGGCCCTCAGCTGGGCGAGGTCGAAGCCGTCCAGCCACTCCATCACCAGATAGGGGCGCTCGTCGGTGATGCCGGCGTCATAGAGGCTGACCACGGCCGGGTGGTTGACCCGGCCCAGGGCCCGCACCTCGCGGAGCAGCCGGCCGGCCGCCTCGGCGGCGGACATCCCGACGCGTTCGTGCAGCACCTTGACCGCGACCCGCCGTTCCAACGCGCGGTCCCACGCCTCGTACACCACCCCCGTGCCGCCCTGGCCGACCGCCCGCCTGAGGTGGTAGCGGTCGGCGAGCACCTCTCCCCGCACCATGGGGCCATCCTGTCGCGCACCGTGACGCCGGGCAACTCCGCGCGCGCCGCGCCCGGTTGTTCGGGCGTCAGGCGGCCGTGTGCGTCATGTCCCGCGCCGCCTCGACCCGTTCGGGAATCTTGAACGCGGCCAGGCCTCGCTCGTGGAGGAACGCGCGGACGGCCGCCGGCGTCGGGAGGGGAGCGCCCGGGCGGGGCACCAGGTGGGCGGTGACGCGTTCGCCGAGGAACGGGTCGGGGGCGCCGACCACCACCGCGTCGTACACGTCCGGGTGCGCCAGCAGGTGGTTCTCGACCTCCTCGGGCGCGAACTGCCGCCCGCCCCGGTTGATCTGCCGCCGGACGCGCCCCACGACCACCAGCGCGCCGCCCTCGGTGCGCCGCACCAGGTCGCCGGTGCGGTGGAACCCGTCGGCGGTGAAGGCGAGTTGGTCATGTTCGGGCGCGCGCCAGTGGCCACGGACGGTGGCCGGGCCCCGGACCAGCAGGTGGCCGGCCGCGCCCGGCTCCACCTCCGCGCCGCTCTCGTCCACGACGCGGATCTCGTCGTCGGCGCAGAGCGGGCGGCCCTGGGTGGTGACGACCGTCTCCACCGGGTCGTCGAGGCGGGTCGCGCTGACCAGGCCCTCGGCCGTGCCATAGACCTGTTGCAGGGCGCAGCCCAGCGCCGGGGAGACGCGGCGGGCGGTCCGTTCGTCGAGCGGGGCGCCGCCGACCTGGAGCAGGCGGAGGCTGCTCAGGTCGTGCGCGGTGGTGGCCGCCGCGTCGATCCAGCGGGCGGCCAGCGGGGGAGTGAGCGCGGTGGCGGTGACCCGTTCGCGGGCGATCAGCGGGAACGCGGTGTCGGGCCCTGGCCGGGGGCTGACCACCACGCGCCCCCCGGCGTAGAGCGTTCCCAACGCGCCGGGGGCGCCCAGTGGCAGCGCGCCGGACGCCGGCAGCGCGCACAGGTGGACGGTGGCGTGGTCGACGCCGGCGACCTCGTTGGCGGTGCGCAGGCCGTGCAGGAAGTCGTCGTGGGTGCGGGCAACGAGCCGGGGCGCGCCGGTGGTTGAGCCGGAGAGGCGCAGCAGCGCGACGTCCCCGGGCTCGGGGCCGGTCAGCGGGCGCACCGGGTCCCCGGGCACGGAGTCGAGCGGCGTGTGCGGTCCGGGCCGGCCGGCCACCAGGACGTGGCGCAGGGTGGGTACCTCGTCGGCGACCCGGCCGGCGAGGGCCCGGAAGTCGTGTCCGCCCCACGCGTCGGCGACCACCAGCGCGCGGGCCTCGGTGAACGAGCAGAGGCTCCGCAGCTCCGCCTCCCGGTGGTCAGTGTGCGCGAGGACCGGCGGGGCGCCGAGCCGGAGGAGGGCGAGGGTGACCTCGAAGAACTCGGCGACGTTGGGGAGTTGGACGACCACCCGGTCGCCCCTGGCGACGCCCAGCGCGGCCAGCCCGGCCGCCATCCGGTCCACCAGCGCGTCCAGCCGGCCGTAGGTCCAGCGGCGGGGACCGTCCACCAGCGCCACCCGGTCGGGGTGGGCGGCGGCCCGGTCGCGCAGCGCGCGGCCGATGGTCTCGCCGCGCCAGTGCCCGGCGGCCCGGTAGCGGGCGGCGAACTCCTCGGGCCAGCCGGGCGTCGCCCGCGCGTCGGGGCCGAGGTCGGGCGACGGGGCGGGCATGGGAGCGGGCGCGGGCGCGAGGGAAGGCGTGGCGGAGGCGGGAGCGGAAGCGAACGGGGGGAACACCGGGGCCTCCCGGGACGGGCTGATAACTTAGGTTAGCCTCACCTTAGCTCGGGTGGGGCGACGTCGCAGCCCTGCTCCCCTGGAGGCCCCGAGTGACCCGCCCCATCGCCCCCTTCGCCCCCGACCGCAGACGTTTCCTCGGCGGCGCCGCCGGCCTCGGCGCCCTGTTCGGCCTCGCCGCCTGCGGGGTGCGCGGCGGTGGGGACGACGGCTCGGGCGCCGCCGAACCGACCGGCGCGGCCGGGCGGACGGTCGCCGCCGACAACGGCGAGATCACCGTGCCCGAGCACCCCGAACGCGTGGTCGTCACCGACAACTACGGCGTCTGGATGCTCTTCGACGTCGGGCTCGTCCCGGTCGGCGTGCCCGAGGGCACCGCGCTCCGCACCGCCCTGCCCGACGACATCTACCGGGCCGTCAGCGAGGCCACCACCATCGGCGTGCCCGGCGAGCCCAACGCCCAGGCCATCGCCACCCTCGAACCCGACCTGATCCTCGACCAGTTCTACGAGCAGAAGACCCGCGAGCTGGCGACCATCGCGCCCGTCGTGTACTTCAACTGGGCCGACAGCGGGAGCCTCTGGCACGAGCAGGCGGAACGGGTGGCCGACGCGGTCAACCGCGCCGACCGGCTCGCCGCCGTCAGGACCGAGTACCGGGACCGGCTGGCCGAGGTCCGCGAGACCCACGCCGAGCAGATCGCCGCCTCCACCTGGGCCCCGGTCAGCGGCGGGCCCAACGGGACGTTCTTCCTCGGCTCCCCGCTGCTGACCGTCCTGCGCGACCTGGGCCTGACCATCGGCGCGGGGCTGCCCGAGGAGGAGGCCGGCTTCGTCGAGAAGTCCCACGAGGAGCTGGAGATCCTCCAGGACTGCACGGTGCTGGTCTACCCGGAGCTGTTCGACGGCACGCTGGCCGCGCCCACCAGCGAGCTGCTGGCCAACCCGCTCTGGGCCGACCTGGCCCCGGTCGCGGCCCAACGCGCCTTCCCGCTGCGGCACTACGGCGTCGGGTCCTACCGCTTCGCCATCGGCGCGGTGGACGAGATCGAGGCGATCCTCCGGCAGCTGTGAGCGGGGGACGCCGGTCGAGGGCGGGCCGCGCTCAGCGGGAGCGCAGCAGCCAGCCCAGATAGGCCCCGCCCAGCAGGGCCGTCACGACGCCGACCGGCAGCTGGACATGGCGCTGGTCGGCGTCGACCAGCGCCAGCCACGCCACCCGCTCGCCCAGCCAGGCCAGCGAGGCGAACAGCTGGTTGGCCGCCAGATGCGCGGCGGTCAGCAGGGCGGCGCCGGTCAGCCCTGCCGCCGCCAGGCTCACCCCGGGCCCACGCGTCAGCCGCACCGCGATCCGCGGCGCGGCCAGCGCGACAAACGGGATCGGCCCGGCACAGGAGACCGCCACCGCGCACAGCGCCACCCCGAGCCCGGTCAGCGCCAGCCGGACCCGGACCACGTTCAGGCCGAGGCCGCCGGCCACGTCGTCGCCCAACTCCAGGCAGCGCAGGTGCCGGCCGAGCGGGACCATCGCCGGTACCAGTGCCACCAGGACGACCAGCAGCGTCGCCACCTCGCCCCAGGAGCGGCCGTGCAGGCTGCCGATCAGCCAGAGGTGCGCGTTCTGCGCGGTGTTCAGCTCCGCCCTGGTCAACAGGTAGGAGTTGACCGAGCCGAGAACGGCCGTCACGCCGAGCCCGATCAGCACCAGCCGGCCGCCGCCCAGGCCGCCCCCGCTGGCCAGCGCGAGGACCACGGCCGCCGCCAGCAGCCCGCCGCCGACCGCGCCCAGCGCCACCGTCTGGGCGGCGCCGCCGAGCAGCACGATCACCAGGATCGCCCCGGTGGCCGCGCCGCTGCTGAAGCCGATCACGTCCGGGCTGGCCAGCGGGTTGCGGGCCATGCTCTGGAAGACCGCGCCGCTGACGCCGAGCGCCGCCCCGGCCAGCACCGCGACCAGCGCCTGTGGCAGCCGCTCCCGGGTGACGAAGTGCACGGCCAGCCGGTCGCCCGTGCCGTAGAACAGGGCCTCGGCCACCTCCGGGACGGAGACCGGGTAGGCGCCCACGCACAGGCTCACGCCGACCAGCGCCACGCAGCTCAGCGAGGCCCACGCCGCCACGAGCGCCAGGCGCGGCCGGAACCGGAACGACACCCGCGCCGCGAACAGCCGCACCGGGACGACCCCGGCCGCCCGCCCGCCGGCCCCCTCGCGGCTCCGGCTCCCGGGGACAGTTCCGTTCGCCGTCACGAGGCGGCCCCCCGCCGCCGGCGCACCAGCGCGACCAGGACCGGCGCGCCGATCACGGCGGTCATCGCGCCCACCTCCAACTCGCCCTCGGGCAGCACCAGTCGGCCGGCCGTGTCGGCCGCCAGCAGCAGGCAGGCGGCCAGCACCATCGCACAGGGCAGGGACCAGCGCAGGTCGGGCCCGGTCAGCCGGCGGGCCACCAGCGGCACGACCAGCCCGACGAAGCCGATCGGCCCGGCCGCCGCCGTCGCCGACCCGCAGAGCAGGGTGATCGCCAGGACGCCCAGCAGCCGGGTCCGGGCCAGGTTCACGCCGAGGGCGCGGGCGGTGTCCTCGCCGAGCGCGATCCCGTTCAGCGGGCGCGTCAGGGCCAGCGCCAGGACGAGGCCGACCAGCACGAACGGCAGCAGGTCGGCGACCAGTTCGGGCCGCCGGCCGGCCAGCGAGCCCACCGTCCAGAACCGCAGATGGTCGAAGGTCGCCGTGTCCAGGACCGTGACGCCCGCGATCAGCCCCGACAGGCACGCGCTGACGGCGGCGCCGGCCAGCACCAGCCGCACCGGCGAGCCCCGCCCCCGCCCCGAGCCGCCCAGCGCGTACACGGCGCAGGTCGCCAGCAGCGCGCCGCCGAACGCGAACCACACGAAGTCCCCGAAGTCCGTCACGCCCAGCACCGCGACGGCGAGGATCACGGCGGCGGAGGCGCCGGCGTTGACGCCCAACAGGCCGGGATCGGCCAGCGGGTTGCGGGTCAACGCCCGCATCAGCGCCCCGGCGGCGCCCAGCGCAGCGCCCGCCAGCACGCCGGTGAGGGTGCGCGGCAGCCGCAGCTCGCGGACGAGGGCGGTGGTGTACGAGCCGTCGTCCGACCACAGCGCGCGCAGCACCTCGGCGGGGCTGGTCGCCCGCGCGCCGAGCCAGGTGCTCAGCACCACCAGGCACCCCAACACGGCGGCGGCCAGCGCCAGTCCACCGGCGCGCGCCAGCCGGCTTCCCCGGGGAACGGGAGCCCTCGCCGCCCGTGCGGCGGCGCCGTCGACCGTCTCCACGCCCCGTCCTCTCCCCGTCAGCCCCACCGTGGGTTCGTGAGGTAAGGCTAACCTTACTCGCGCGCCGGGGGTTGCCGGGCCGCCCGGGGGCCGGAGGGTCAGGGGCGGCTCGCGGCCTCCTCGGGCTCGGGCGCGAGCAGATGTAGGGCGCGGGCGCGGTCCTTGCCGGTCAGGCCGTAGGGGACCACCATCAGCTCGTCCGCGCCCCAGGCGGCGGCGACATCGGCGAGCCCGGCGGCCACGCTGGCGGGCGAGCCCTGCACCAACCGCACCTCGTCCAGGTTCTGTCGGGTCAGATGCCGCTGCCGCGCCGGCGACAGCGGCTGGCCGGGCGAACGCGTCGCGTGCGCCTCCAGCACCTGGGCCTCGCTGGTCTCCCACGCCAGTCGGGCGGCCTCCTCGTCGCTCTCGGCGCACAGCACGTTGACCGAGGCGATCACCCTCGGCGCCTCGGGCCCGTGCCGGCCCGGACGGAACTCCGCGCGGTAGCGGGCCAGGGCGGCCGGGCGCGACCTGGGGCCGAGATGCCCGCCGAAGACGAACGGCAGGCCACGGGAGGCGGCCACCCGCCCGCCGTTCTCCGTCGAGCCCAGCACGAACACCTCGGGCGGCTCCGCCGGCAGCGGCGACATCCGCAGCGCGGCGAGCGGATGGCCCTCGGGCCAGTCGTCGTGCAGAAAGCCCAGCAACTCGTCGATCAGCTCCGGGAACGCGTCCCGCGCCGCCGACGAGGTGCGCAGCGCCCGGTCCAGCAGCGCGGCGTGCTCGTTGCCGCCGGTGGCCCGGCCGACGCCCAGGTCCACGCGGCCGTCGTGGAGCGCCTGGAGCACGGCGAACTGCTCGGCCACGGCGAGCGGCGCGTGGTTGGGCAGCATCACCCCGCCGGAGCCGACCCGCACCCGGCGGGTCACCGCCGCCAGGTGGGCCATCAGCACCGCCGGCGAACTCCCGGCGCAGCGCGGCGAGGTGTGGTGCTCGGCCACCCAGAACCGGCGGTAGCCGGCCAGGTCGGCGGCCCGCGCCACCTCCACGACATCCAACAGGGTCTCGCGGGCCGTCCCGCCGGGAGGGACGACGGCCACGTCGAGGACGGAGAGCGGGATCACGGATGCCTCCAACGGAACGGCGGGAATCGGCGGTTGTCGGGACAGGCGAACGAGGAGTCGCCCAGTCAGTCGGTCAGTCAGTCGGTCAGTCAGTCGGTCGGGGTGGAGGTCGGGGCGGGGTCAGGGGGCGTCGGCGTCGGGGCGGGCAGGAAGAGGGCGAGGACCGCCAGCACGCCGAAGCCGGCGGCGAAGAGCGCGGCCACCCCCGTCAGCGGCAGCCCCGCCAGCAGCAGCCCGGCCGCCAACGGGCCCAGCGGCTGGAAGAGTTCGGTGACAAAGCCGATCGCCGAGGTGGTCCTGCCGTAGATCTCGCGCGGCACCATCGTCGCCAGCAGCACCGCGAGCGAGGCGGCGATCACCGGCGTCAGCAGGCTCATCGCGGCGAGCGACCCGGCGAACGCCAGCTCGCTGCCGCCGGCCCACGCCACCGCCAGCAGCGCGGCGGCCAGCGCGGGCCCGGCCGCCACCAGCAGCTGGATGCGCAGCCGCCGCTGGAGGAACGGCGCGACCAGCGAGCCGAGCAGCCCGGTCACGGCGGCCGCGCTGAGCGCCGCGCCCACCGCGCCGCTGCCGCCCTCCCGCTGCCCCAGGCCCAGGATCAGGGCGTAGACCAACGCCTGGAAGAGGAAGTTGAGGCCGGTGGCCAGCACCGCCAGGGTGCGCAGGAAGCGGTTGGCCGCCACATAGCGCAGGCCCGCCGTCATCCGCCGCCAGAACCGTTCGCCCTCATCCGGCCGTTGGGCCTTCGCCTTCACCGGCGAGGGCTGCGGCTCGGCGGCGCGGCTGGCGCGGGCGGCGGGGGAGAGGAACCAGACGCAGACCGCCGAGGCGGCGAACGTCGCCGCCTCCACCGCGAACGGCAGGCCCAACTCCACCGCCACCAGCAGCCCGGCCGCAGCCGGGGCCGCGATCTCGGCCGCGTAGCCGCGCGCCTGGTTCAACGACATCGCCGTCGGCAGCTGACCGGCCGGCACCACCCGCCGCACCACCGCGCTCTGGCTCGGCTTGAACAGCTCCACGCCCAGCTGGGCCACCATCACCGACGCCACCGCCAGCCACAGCGGCAGGTCCCCCAGGAACGTCCACACCGCGACCACCGCGAACATCACGCACCGCGCCACGTCCGCGACCAGCATCAGCGTCCGGTGCCGGAACCGGTCGGCGAGATAGCCGCCGGGCAGCCGCGCCAGCATCGCCGTCACCAGCACCGCCGTTCCGATGGTGCTGGCCGCCTGCGGCGAGTGCCCGCCGCCCAGCAGCGCCAGCGGCAGCACCACGAACGTCATCGAGGCGCCGAAGTCCGAGAGCGCCTGCCCAACCCACAGCAGCCGGAAGTCCCGGTTGGCGCGCAGCGGCCGGGGCGCGGGCGCCGCCGCCTCCGCCGGCGCCGCGTCCGTCGTCACGGCCGGCCCGCCCCGGGCACGGCGGGCAGCAGGTCGTCCAGCACGAAGTTCCCGTTGCTGCGCGCCCCCGGCCTGGCGTGCCTGACCCGGTCCAGGAAGAGCGCGATGCCGGCCGAGCCGGTGGCCAGGTCGCAGCTCTCACGGAACGTCTGCTCGCCGGGGAAGACGACGCCCTCCGGCCGCTCGATGGCCATGCACAGCACCGCGCCGGCCATCCGCTCCGCCTCCGCCAACAGCGCCGGGTCGCCCAGGAACTCGTAGGCGTCCAGCACCGCGTTGCCCAGCCCGCTGGTGCCACGGAACAGCTGCGGCAGCACCGTGAACTTCCGGCACACGTCGGGCAGCAGCTCGTCGATCCGCCGCCGCAGCGCCGCCTCGCCGGTCACATGGTGGTAGCGCAGCAGGGTGGTCAGCACCCCGGCCGTTCCCTCGTCCCAGTAGTGCCGCACCACGGCCACCTCCTCCTCGTCGCTCTCGACCGCGCGGGACGGGAACGAGTACCGGCCGCCGGACTGGAAGATGGCCTGGGACAGGTCGAACTCCAACGCCTCGCGGCCGAGTTCCAGCGGCTCCCGCTCGCCCGTCGCGCCGTGCAGCGCCAGCAGGAACAGCGCCACGCCCGAGGCGCCGTGCGCGTAGCCGACCGGCGTGCCGCCCTCCGGGTCCGGCCACGAGGCCAGCCCGCCGCCCCGCCGCGCGGTCACCGCCAGCCACGCGCCGATCTCCCGCGCCCTGGCCAGGAACTCCTCCCGCCCGCTGTCCCGCCACACCCGCAGGCACGCCATGCCGTGCCCGGCCGCGCCCGACAGCACCCCGGGGCCGGCGTGCAGCAGCGGATGGTCGGCGGCGTCCCGCAGCGTCCGCACCGCCAACTCCGGGTACCCGAGCGCCGACTGCGCCCAGGCCACGCCCGCGCTCCCGTAGTACAGGCCGGGCGGCAGCCGGTCCGGGGAGGCCGGCTGGCGCAGCGCCCACCCCAGCAGCGTCTCGTCCACCGTGCCGGTCAGCCGGTGCGTGGCGTAGAGCGTGCCGTAGGCGCCGAACGCCAGGCACAGCGGGTTGGTCTCGAAGACCAGCAGGTCGGTGGGGAAGAGCCGGTCCGTCCGCGAGGTGTCGGCGGTCTCGGCGCAGTAGGCCACCACGCCGTCGAGGACGGTGTCGATCCGCTTGTGCAGCGCGGCCGTCGCCGCCGCGTCCGGCTCCGGCGGCACCGCCAGCGGCGGGGTGCGCCGCCAGTGGGTGGTCAGCGGCAGCTCCTCGATCCGCCGGCGCAGCGCGGCCGGGTCGGGGACCGGCGCGTTCTCCTCGTACAGGTCCGTGATGAGGGAGACCAGCTCCGGCGGCAGGTCCAGCTCGCCGGCCGCCTCCGCCAACACCCGGCGGGGGATGGTCGGGTCGATGATGTCCGGCTGGAAGCACAGCAGCACGCAGCCGAGGATGATCCCGCCCAGCGCGTAGTAGTCGCTGGCCCGGTCGCCGCGCCGGGCGAGCATCGCGCGGCGGGTCGTCATGCCCGGCGTGAACAGGCCGGCGCCGCGCGCCGCCCCCTCGCTCGCGCCCTCGTGGAACGCCGACTCCAGGTCGATGACGCGGATGCGGTCGTCGGGCGTGACCATGATGTTGGTCGGCGACAGGTCGGCGAGCACGATGCCCCGCTCGTGGCAGGCCGCGATGGCGTCGGCGACCTGGAGCCACAGGCCACGGAACCGGTCGTAGTAGTCCGTCAGCTTCTCGGGGCTCAGCTCCAGCGTGTAGACCGGGTTGTGCACCACGCTCAGGTGGCCCAGGTGGGTGCCGGGCACGAACTCCTCGGCCAGGAAGGCGTGTTCCCACTCGGTGAAGTAGGCCACCGGGCGGATGAACAGGTCCGTGTCGGCCAGCTCGGTGAGCATCGCGTGCTCGTGCCGCAGCAGCTCGACCGCGTCCAGGCCCTCGGGACCGACCTGCACGCCCGGCCTGGCCTCCCGCAGCACCACGTCGGCGCCGGTCTCGTTGTCCACCGCCCGGTAGAGCCCGCCCCGGTTGGTGAACCGCATCGCGCTGGTGACGGTGAACCGCCCGTCGGCCAGGGTGATCTCACCGCCCGCGCCTCCGGCGGAGCTTCCCGAGCCGCGCGGTGCCTCGGCGGGGAACGGGTCTTTCGCCCAGTCGGGCACGTGGAAGTAGGGGTGGCGGATGTCGACGACCGGCTCGCCGTCCGGCGTGTGGATCAGCAGCTCCCGGTTCCCCGCCGGCAGCACCCGGGAGATGGTCTGGAAGCCGCCGTACCGGTAGTGCACCACCCGCGAACCCGGGTAGCGGCGGTCGGAGAGCACCATCGGCCCGTCGAAGCCGTCCAGCGCGCGGGTCAACGCGTCGCCGACCGCGCGGAACTCCGCCTCGTCGGCCGGGTAGACGGTGAGGAACTTCCCGCTGGCGCCCCGGGAGATCAGCTTCCCGTTGTTCTCCCGCATCGCTGAGGCGTCCATCAGGAACTTGAAGTGCACCGCCGCGTCCCGCAACACCGGCAGCGCGGCGCGCAGCGTGGCCTCCGTCGTCGCCGAGGTCGCCGAGACGTGCAGCTTCCACCCCTGGGCGACGGCCGGCACCCCGGGCGGCGTGGCGATCAGCCAGTAGCCACGGCGCGACAGCCGCCAGTCGCCGGGGATGACGGACCGGTAGAGCGCCAGGTGGCGCGCGTCCGGCTGGCGGCGCTCGGGGTTCT
The DNA here is from genome assembly GCF_003696235.1 of Streptomyces triticirhizae. GTDB lineage: Bacteria > Actinomycetota > Actinomycetes > Streptomycetales > Streptomycetaceae > Streptomyces > Streptomyces triticirhizae. Next base: position 1,656 of record NZ_RFFJ01000074.1, on the reverse strand, counting down.
CGAACCAGCGCGGATGGTGCGCCATGTACGCCTGGACCGTCTCCCACTCCACCTTCATCGCGCGTTGTCCTCTCTGGAAAGCCGGGGTGCCGTGCGGGGGTTGGGCCGGCCGGCGCCGTGCGGGGCGGCGCCGGCCGGTGGCGTTGCGGCCGTGTGGTTCCTTCGTACGGTCAGGCCGGGTCGAAGATGCAGCTGGTGACCCCGCAGGAACCGCTGCTCTGGGCGCCGAGCGCGGTCTCCGCCTGCCGCTCGGGCGACAGGCGCTGGAGCCGCAGCACGGTGCCGGCGATGGCGTGGGCGATCACCTCGGCCGTCCTGTCCTCGTTCTGGTGAGCCTGGTTCTGCTGCGTGCCGCCCTCCGGCGGAGTGGGGTGCTCGACGGTGTCAGCCACGTGCTTCCTCCCTGAAAGGGGCCGGATCGGGGTGTCGAACGGTGGCCGGCCGGGGCGGGCGGCGCCCGCCCCGGCCGGCCGCTCTCGCGTGCCGTGTGTCAGCCGGCGCGCCCGTCAGGCGGGGTCGAAGATGCAGCTGACGGCGCCACAGGAGCCGCTGCTCTGCGCGCCCAGGGCGGTCTCGGCCTGCTTCTCCGGCGCCAGGCGCTGGAGTTCCAGGACCGCGCCGGCCATCGCGTGCGCGGCCACCTCGACGGCGCTGGCCGCCTTGGCCGCCTCGCTCTCCTGCGTCGGCTGCTCGTTGGTCTCCGCCATGGAGCTTCCTCCTTGAGTCGGGGTCCTACGTGGACGGCGTGGCGCTCCCGAGGGGGAAACGCACGCCGGGAGGAAGGTAGGGAGAGGCGGAAGAGAAACGGTTGCCAAGCGGTGAACGCCCAGGCAGCCGGCGGCCGTTGACGTCCCCGACGGTGCCCCGCCGCCCCGCATCCGGCCCCCGCGCACCGCCGGGACCTGCGCTCATACCGTTCCGCAACCGGACGGCAGCCGCCGCCGCGCAGAATGCCCGATGCCCCCGCCCGGGCCCGGACGCTCGCCGGGCCGGGAGCGGGGCCGAGGAACGTCACGGACACCGGACGCCGCGGAAGGCTCCGGAGAAGGCTGGAGTCAAGGAGGCCCGCGTGCGGCTCGCCGACCTGATGTCGCTGCGCCAGACCGTCGGCGCCGGACTCCTCGTCACCCTCACCGAACGCTGCCCGCTGCGCTGCGCCCACTGCTCCCTCGCCGCCACCCGCGACGGCCGCGACCTCGACGCCGCCGCCCTGCTGCGCTTCCTGCGCACCTTCACCCCCGACTGCCGGCCCGAGGTGCTGATGCTGACCGGCGGCGAGCCGCTGACCCGGCCAGGTCTGGTCGTCGAGGCGGCCGAGGCCGCGCGTGAGGCCGGCACCCGCACCGCCGTGCTCTCCGGCGGGTTCTTCGCCGTCGGCGGCCAACTCCCGCCGACCGTCCGGCGGGTGGCCGCCGCCGTTGACCACTTCTCGCTGAGTGCCGACGCCCACCACGAGCGGGAGGTCCCGCGCCGCGACCTGCTGGCCGCGCTGGAGGCGCTGGCCGCGACCGGCGTCGCCGTCAGCCTCCACGCGCTGGCCGCAGGGCCCGACGACCCCTACCCGGACGAGCTGGCCGCCGACGTGACCGCGCGCCTCGGCCGCGCCGTTCCGCTGCTGGTCGGCCTGGTGCGGCCGCTCGGCCGGGGCGCCGCGCT
>NZ_RFFJ01000073.1 GCF_003696235.1 Streptomyces triticirhizae | reverse complement strand
CGGGGCCTGGCGCGGGAGTGGGCGCGGGCGCGCAGCGGGGCTGAGCACCGGCGCGCGCGCCGGCAAGCTCGCTCCGCAACCCCGCCGCCGGCACGCCGCACGCGCGTGCGAAGATCGCCCCGGCGGCGCGGAACGCACGCGCCACCGGAGAGCGCGACAGAGGGAGACCGAGGGGTGTTCGAACGTTCACTGGGCGAGGACGGTGCGGTGCTGAGGCCGTTGGAGCCCAGGCACGCCGAGGAGTACCTGGCCCACATCGACCGGGGCCGGGAGTTCATCGGCCGCTTCACCGGCCTGTCCGCCGCCGCCACCGACCTCGACTCGGCCCGCGCGTTCCTCCAGCGCTACGCCGAGAAGGCCGCCAACGACACCGGCCGGTTCTACGGCATCTGGACGAGGGACGAGTCCGGAACGTACACCCTGGTCGGCGGAGTGCTGTTCCTTGTGATGGACGTGGCCCAGGGCACGACCGAGGTCGGCTGCTGGCTGGAGCCCTCGGCCGTCGGCCGGGGCCTGATCACCCGCGCCTGCCGCGTGATCATCGACTGGGCGATCGAGGAACGCGGCATCCACCGCGTCGAGTGGCACGCCGCGTCCGCCAACACCGCCAGCATCGCGGTGGCACGCCGCCTCGGGATGAAGCGTGACGGCGTGCTCCGGGAGAGCTTCCTGCGGGACGGCGTCCGCCACGACATGGAGGTCTGGTCGATCCTCGCCCCCGAGTGGCGGGCCGCCGCCGCGTCGGCCGAGCCGGCCGCACGCTGAGCAGCCGCTCGGCTGCTCAGCTGAAGGCGGCCTCGGGCCGGTCGGCGTTGACCAGGAGCGGCAGCCGGCGGCGCTGTCCGGCGGCGATGATCGCGTACTGGTACAGCGCCGGCGGTTCGTGCAGCTCCCGCATCGGCACCCAACTCGCCCCCTCGGCCGGGTCGTTGTCCGGCACCTCCGGCAACACCCCACCGTCCAGGACGTAGGAGAAGCCGTTGAGCGTCCCGTCCTCGTCCGTGGTCGGGGTGACGGCCAGGACCTCGGCGAGGGAACGGTCGCATCCGGTCCGCTTCATCAGCAGCTCCCGCGCGGCCAGGATCACGCACCGCCCCTGCGGCACCGTGCCGTGCGGCAGCACCCACCCGTCATCCATCCCCTCCCGCTTCCCCCGCACCATCAACACATGGTTGGACTGCGTGGTCGCCAACACGTGAAAGGTGAACGGAACCGAGGAACGGACAATCGTCGTACGCATGAAGAACCTTGTCTCGTGTAGATGAGTCGACTTGCTGAACTTGCTCGCTTGGCTGGTTGGTTGGTCAGTTGGTCAGTAGTTCAGGGCCGGCAGCAGGCCCGACAGCGCCGTCAACAGGCACATCAGCCCGACGAACGCCGGCCCCAACACCCCACCGGACTCCGGCGGTTGCTCCGGGGCCGGGTCGTGCGGGCGGGGCACCACCCGCCAGTGCCGCTCCGTCCGCGCCAGAAACAACGTGTGCTCCGGGAACTCGGCCGTGTGCTGGATCGACCACACCGCCACCGGCAACTCATCGTCATCAAACAGCGGCGAACGCGCCTCGCAGCTCATGCACTCCGCCCCGTAGATGCCCTCGGGCACCCCCGGCCCCCGCTCCTGGCACAACACCCAGTCGGCGCTACGAACGATCTCGTTCATCCCCCGCCGCTCCCCTTCGTCTCCGTTGGTTGATAGACATCGGCCAGCCGCCGCAGCCGCCGCCCGAGCACCGTCCGCGCCCGCCGGTAGCGCGCCTTCCACCCCGACTCCGCGAAGTCCCAGACCATCGCGTGCAGTTGATCCAGACACCCCCCCACAGGCGTAGAGCGGAGCGTGCGCCCCCACCGTGGAGACCGCCCCGATCCACACCACCGCCGTCACCTGATGACCACAGAAGAACCAACACGGCCCCACCACCCAGGAGTTGGGCCCCCACCGCCCCGGCAGCGGAACGACGAACTCCCAGCCAGCGGGGGCGCCGGAACTCACGCCTCCGCCCCTTCGGAGAAGGCCGTTCGGCACGAGAACCAGACGGTCTTCCCCATGCGCAGCCCCTCGGGCGACGGGTAGGGCACGGGCATGTAGCCGAAGTCGTCGGCCATCTCGCGCAACAGCCACAGCCCCCGCCCGCACTCCGCCGACCAGTCGGGCCTTCGGATGACGGGAAGCCGCGGGGAGCGGTCGCAGACCTGCACCACCACGTCGTCGCCCGCCCGCAGCACCCGCAGGTGGCACCTGCGGGCCTCCGCGTGCTTCACCACGTTCGAGAGAAGTTCGGAGACCCCGAGACGCGCGACCTCGACCGCGCGTTGGGACGCCTTCCCCTCCCGCAGCACCTCCGTGACGCGCGCCCGCCAGTACTCGATGCGTTGCGCGCTCGCGGTTAACGACCATCCGTAGGCGTGCTGGGCGGCGACGGGTCGAACCATGACGGTCATCTCTCCTCCAGCCGGCGCTCACGGTCTCGGGGTCCCAACTGAGCCTGGATGTAGGCGACTTGAGAACTCGCGTTGCCGAGCGCCCACGTACGGTAACACGGCAAGCGTGGCAGATGAGCAAACTTGCTTGCAACCTGTAGGACGTAAGAAGCTTGTTCGAAGGGGGACTTGATGTGGAACTCATCGTGACGGGCGGTAAGGTGCCGACCAAGGAGGGGTAGTTGTGACAGACGCGCAGCCCAACATTCATCGGCGCAGGTTGGGGCTGGCTCTCAAGAGCCTGCGGACCAACGCCGGAAAGACGCTCAAGGAGGCCGCAGCCGAGCTGGCGCTCGCGGGCGAGTCGGCGCTGAGCAGGATCGAGCACGGTCGGCAACGGGTCACCCCGACCGCCGTGTTGGGCTTCTTCGAGGTGTACAAGCTCCGCGACAAGAGCCAGCAGGAGTTCCTGATCTACCTGGCGAAGCAGGCGTCCACCACGGCCAAGCGCGGGAAGAACCTCTTCGAGGAGTACCGCATCGCCATCAAGGACCCCTTCGCCGACTACCTCCAGCTGGAGGAACTGGCCACCAAGTCAGAGACGTTCGTGAGCTTCGTGCCGGGCCTGCTCCAGACCGAGGACTACGCCCGGGCCATCGTGCAGGGCAGCAGGAAGTGGCAGACGGCGCGGGAGATCGACACCTTCGTTCGGCTGCGGATGAAGCGCTACCAAGCGCTGACCCGGGACAACCCGCTCCACCTGTGGGTGATCCTGGACGAGGCGGCGCTGCTGCGGCAGGTTGGCGGCCCGAAGGTGATGAAGGCCCAACTGGAGTACCTGGTACACGTCGTGGAGGAGTATCCGCATGTGACGATCCAGATCCTGCCGCTGGCCAGGGGCGCCCACTCTGCCGTGGACGGTGCCTTCCACCTGCTACATTTCGCCGCAGGACCGCCCGTTGTCGTCGTGGAGCCCATGACAACCACGCTGTTCCTGGAGGAGGATAGAGATCTCGGTCGGTACGAGACGAGCCTCAATCACCTCCGCAGCGAGGCGCTTGACGCGGCGGCGTCGCTCCGACTCATCCGCGATGTGGCAAAGGAAAAGTACTGATGATCAAGGACGTGGACCTCACCGAGGCCGTCTGGACCAAGAGCCACCGAAGCAACGGGGGCGACAACTGCCTTGAGGTCGCCTTCGTCGACGGCGTGGTCGCCCTGCGGGACTCCAAGGACGTCGGCGACCCCCGCGCCAAGGTGCTGCTCCTGTCCGTTGACGACTACCGCGCGTTCATCGGCGGCGTCCAGGACGGCCAGCCCGACCTCCTCCCCTGAGCCCCCATTCCCTCACACCCCCGAACCCCGCCGCCCCAACGGGCGCCGGGGTTCGCTCCGTTCACACGCGGCGGTGAGGGAACGGAGTCCGGCACGCGCGGACCGCGAGGAGTTCTGCATGGACCACCAGGACGTCGAAGCCGCCGTGGCGGAGATGCTGCGGGTGCTCGGGCCCCATACCGCCGAGGACTGGTCGGTGCCGGCGGGGACGCTCGAATGGACCTGCTGGCAGACGGCAGCCCACATCGGCCACGACCTGCTGGCCTACGCGGGGCAGTTGGCGGCGGAGGCCACCGACGGCTACCTTCCCATCGGCCTCAACATCCGCCCCACCGCCTCGCCGGCCGAAGTACTCCGGGCCGTTGCCGCCTGCGGCGGACTGCTCAGCAGCGCCCTCGTCACAGCCAGCCCGACCGTGCGGGCCTGGCACTGGGGCCCGTGCGACCCCGAAGGGTTCGCCGCCATGGGCGTCGCCGAAACCCTGCTGCACACCTACGACATCACGCGGGGCCTGTCCGTGGACTGGCTGCCACCAGCACCGCTGAGCGCGGCCGTACTCGCCCGGCTCTTCCCCGCCGCCCCACACGGAGACCACACCCAGGTACTGCTCTGGTGCACCGGCCGCGCCGAACTCGACGGCCTCCCCCGCCGGACCTCCTGGAGATGGGAAGCGGCCCGACCCCTCAGGCGTTGAACGATCTGTTCACTTCCAGACGTGCGCAAAAAAAAGGGGGACCCCCACCCCCCGCCGCGCCCGCCCTCGGGAGTTGACGGCGCGCGGACTACCGAGACGACAGGCGATGTTCGCGCGGCAGCGTGGTCGTTGACCCAACCCCACCACCCACCGCCCGCCCCACCCGAACAACCGGCACCGCCCCCGCGAGACGCCCGACGATCCGCCACACTCCGAGACGGGCCACGCGCCGCAGCAGGCCGGCGAAGCCGGTGAGCGCCACGCACGCCCCCACCCACCAACCGACCCCCGAACAACGCGCGGTCCCCGCGCCCAGAAGGCACGGCCGCCATCACCCACCGTCCCCGGCGGCAACAAACCCCACCTCCCGGAAGCCGCGCCCCCCTTCCCAGCCAGCCCCTCCCAGCCATTCGCTACTTCCCGCACCCGGCCGACCCACCCGCCATGTAAGCCGCGCGTCGTAGCCCGCGCCACAGCCCCAACCCCCCACCCCCACAGACTCGTCAACGAACCAAACGACCAGTCGGGCTGCCCCGCACCGGCCACCGGCCCGCACTCACTACCCGCACCCGACCCAACGGTGGTAGGACGCCAGATCCACATTGCTGCCGCACACGACGGTGACGACGTGACGGCCGGCAAAACGTTCGCCGTTCTCCAGGATCGCCGCGACGCCGAGGGCGGCCGACGGCTCGACGACGAGGCCGGCGTGGTCGAGGAGCATCCGCATCCCGGCGACGATCGACGCCTCCTCGACGAGAACGGCGTCGTCGGCGACCACCAGCAGGTCGTCCAGCACGGCGGGGATCGGGCATCGGCCGGCCACGCCGTCGGCGATGGTGTGGGTCGAGTCCGTGGTGACAACCCGCCGTTGGCGCCACGAGTGGGTCAACGCGGGGGCGCCCAGCGGCTGGACGCAGATCACCTCGACTCCGGGGGCCAGTTCCTTCAGCACATGGCCCACGCCGGTGGCCAGCGCCCCGCCGCCGAGCGCGATCAGCACGGTGTCGACGGTGTCGAACGACGGCGCGGCGTCCACCAGTTCCAGGCCGATGGTCGCCGCGCCCTCGCAGGTCTCGATGTCGAGGCTGTCCTCCAGCAGCCGGATGCCGTCGCGCCGTGCGATGGCGGCCGCCCGTTCGCGCGCCAACTCGTGGTCGCCGTCCACCAGTTCCAGTGTGGCGTCCAGCGCGCGGATGCGCTCCAGCTTGGCCGCCGTGGCGAAGCGGGAGGCCACGACGGTGACGTCGAGACCCCGACGCCGACCGGACCAGGCGAGGGCCTGGCCGAGATTGCCCGCGCTCGCGCACACCACGGCGCGCGGGCCGGCGCCCGCGAGGTGGCTCGCCACCATCTCGGTGCCCCGGCCCTTGAAGCTGCGGACCGGGTTCGCCGTTTCGAGCTTGATGCTCACCGCGCACCCGAGGCCGGGTTCCAACGCCTCGCAGCGGTACAGCGGGGAGTCGAGAAACACCGGGTCGATGACCCGGCGGGCCGCCCGAATGCGATCGATGTCGAGACGCGTCTTCCGCACGACGCAGCAGCGTAGCGCGCGACCGAACGCCCGTTCAGGGTGTCGGGGTGTCGGGGCGCGGAGGGCCGTTCAGGGCGTCGCGGCGCGGAGGGCCCGTTCAGGTCGTCGGGGCGCGGAGGGCCCGTTCAGGTCGTCGGGGCGTGGACGGCCGTGGTGGCCAGCGTCGTGTAGGGCATCGTGAAGCGGCCGCCGAGGGCGTCGATCGCGGTGCCGACCTCGTCGAGTATCGCGGTGAGTTGGTCGGGGCGGAGGCGGGTGAGGCCGCCGGTGGTGGGGAGCAGGTTCAGCCACTCGTCGCGGGTGTAGGGCCGTTCCCAGTCGAAGCGCCACTGCTCGGGGGTGGTGAACTGGCCCGTTTCGGCGAGGGTGTTGGCGATCCGGGCGTAGCCGGCCTGATAGGTCTCCAGGGGGCGGCGGGCCGGTTGGCCGGCGAACGGGGCGTCGGGGGCGACGCGTCGGAGGGCGGTGGCGAGGGGTTCGGCCACCTCGGCGGGTGGTTCGTAGACATGGCCGAAGATCGCCAGGCGGCCGTTCGGGCGCAGCAGTTCGGCGGCCTTGCTCGCGCCGACGGCGGGGTTCACCCAGTGCCAGGACTGGGCGGCGATCACCGCGTCGAAGGTGCGGCCGGCGGGCTCCCAGTCCTCGAAGATCGCCACCTCGACGCGGAGGCCACGGGCCCGGGCGAGGTCGGCCATCCGCGCGTCCGGTTCGATGCCGAGGACGGTGCGGCCGGCGGCCTGGAACTGGCGGGCGGCGATGCCCGTTCCGCAGCCGATGTCGAGCAGGTCGGGGCCGGGGCTGCCGGCGACGATTCGTTGCACCAGTTCATCGGGGTAGCCGGGTCGGGCCCGGTCGTAGCGGCGCGCGTCCGTGCCGAAGGACTCGGCGGTCCCCCGGGCCTGATGCGGGGCCGGTGGCTCCGGTCGTAGAGTGGGCATACGCCCACCATAGTGGGCGAGCGCCCACTAGCCAACCGGTTGCCGGGAACCGGGTGCCGTACGAGAGGATGCGTCCGTGCCCACCGGAACCCATCTCCGCGACGCGCGGCAGCAGCTGTTCGACGCCGCCGAACGCGTGCTGCTGCGCGACGGCCCGAACGCGCTGACCAGCCGGGCCGTCACCGACGAGGCGGGGTGCGCCAAGGGCGTACTGCACCGGCACTTCGCCGACTTCGACGGCTTCCTCGCCGAGCTGGTGCTCGACCGGGCCGCGCGGCTCGCGCGGCAGGCGGGCGCGCTCCGCGAGTCCGCCGGCGCGGGCACGGTGGCGGACAACCTCACCGACGCGCTGACCACGCTCTTCGGGCCGATTCCGGTGGCGATCATCCCGCTCATCACCTTCAGGGACGGGCTGCGCGCCCGGCTGCGGGAGGCGCTGCCCGGCGGCGGCATCGCGATCCTCTCCCAGGCGACGGCGGAGATCTCCGCCTATCTGGTCGACGAGCGGGAACGGGGGCGCATCGCGGCCGACGCCGACATCGACTCGCTCGCCCTCTCCCTCGTCGGGGGCGGGCATCTGCTGTTCGCTGACCGCGACGCGGAGCCGCCGACCACGGCCGCCGTTCATCAGCTTGTGACGACGGTGCTCGCCGGCGTCGCGCCCCCGGCCCGGCCGGGACCGTGACAGCCTGGGTGGCCGTTCGCCGGTGGGCGGCGAGCACGGCCGCGAGGCCCTCCCGGAGATCGTTGACGAAATACCCGGGGACTTCGAGCGAGGGGAAATGACGACCCCCCTTCTCGGGCGCCCCCCAGCGGACGATCTCCCGGTAGCGTTCTCGCGCCCAGGGGCGTGGATACCGCTCGATATCGCGCGGATAGACGGTGATGGCCGACGGGACGTCGACCCGGAGTTCGGGATCGAGCGAGTTGTGGCTCTCGTAGTAGATGCGGGCCGCCGAAGCGCCGCTCCGCGTCAGCCAGTACAGGGTGACATTGTCGAGAACGCGGTCCCTGGAAATCGTCTCGAACGGGCTGTCCTCGGTGTCCGACCACTCGGCGAACTTGTCGAGAATCCAGGCGAGAAGGCCGATCGGCGAGTCGACCAGCGCATAGCCGACGGTCTGCGGCCGGGTCGCCTGCTGCTTGGCGTAGGCCGCGCGGTGGCGCCAGAAATGGCGGGTCTCCTCGGTCCACGCGCGCTCGACGGCCGTCAGCCCGTCCGTGGTCATTCCGGGTGGCGCCTCGGCGAACGTGGTGTGGATGCCGAGGACGTTCTCGGGAAACCTGCCGCCGAGAACCGTGGTGATATTGCCGCCCCAGTCACCGCCGTGGGCCGCGAACCTGGGGTAGCCGAGCCTTTCCATGAGTTCCACCCAGGCGACCGCGATCTTCTCCGTTCCCCAACCGGTGGTTGTCGGCTTGTCGCTGTAGCCGAATCCGGGGAGTGACGGGACCACGACGTGGAACGCCGGCGCGTCCGCGTTCTTCGGGTTCGTCAACTCGTCCACGACATCGACGAATTCCGCGATGCTGCCCGGCCAGCCGTGGGTCAGGAGCAGCGGGGTGGCGTTCGGGCGCGGGGATCGGCGGTGCAGGAAGTGGATTCCCAGTCCGTCGATGGTGGTGCGGAACTGGCCGATCCGGTTGAGGCGCTCCTCGAACGGCCGCCGGTCGTATCCGGTGCGCCAGTAGTTGACCACATCGACGAGGTCGGCGAGGGGTACGCCCTGGTCCCATCGGCGGGGATCGGGCGGGGCGCGGTACACCGTCTCGGCCTCCGGCAGTCGCGCCGCCGCCAGGCGCGCGCGCAGATCGTTGAGGTCGGCCTCGGGCGCGTGGGCCTCGAACGCCATGGCGAACCCGTCGAACGCATCCCCACGCCCCAGCGACTCGTCGACTGGCTGGAGGTGTACGGCCTCGCCGTGGACTCCTGCACGACCGACCAGCTCCAACTCGCCCGGGAACTGCGGGAGTCGATCCACGCCGCCGCGACGGCGGCCGCGCTCGGGGAGGCCCTCCCCGCGCCCGCCGTCCAGGTCATCAACGACCGCAGCGTGCGGGGCCGGGCCGCCGCCGTCCTGACGCCCGAGGGCGAGCGGCGATGGCGACTCGGCCCTGACTCCCGCGTGGAGGACGCCCTCGGCGTGATCGCCGCCGACGCGGTCAGCATCATCGCGGGCGAACGGGACGGAAGGCTGGCCCTCTGCGCCTCGCCGAGCTGCGGGGCCGCCTTCTTCGACGCCAGCCAGAGCCGCACCCGCCGGTGGTGCGACATGAACATATGCGGGAATCGTCAGAAGAAGGCCCGCCTCCAGGCCAGGCGGCGCGGGAACTCCGACTCGGCGGGGTGAACCGGCCCTCCCGGGGCCACGCTCAGCCGGTGAACTCCACCGTCACTTCGAGGTGCGGCGCCGTCAGGAAGTCGCCGGCGTCGAAGGCCGCTCCGGCGGACGCGACGCCGGACGCCGTGCGGGTCAGGCCGGCCAGGACGCGGTGCGTCGCCTCCACCACCAGCGGCGCGCTCACCGCGTAGATGTCCCGGCCACGGGCGACGGCCCGGCGTTCCTCCGCGCCGCGCCGCACCCGGACGTCGACGAGGAACGTCTGGTCGGACCGGCCGCGCTCGTCGACCGGCGCCGGCGGCGCGGTGTCGGGGGCGGCGAGGTCGCGGGCCGCCTCGACGGTCATGTACGTCCGGACCTCGGGGACGGCCAGATGGCTGGGGAGGGTGACGACGTCGGCCATGGTGAACTCGCCGATGACCGGTCGGGAGCCGAGCGGTTCCGGGAACGCCCAGTTCAGGGTCGGCGCGGCATCGGTTCGGTACTCCAACTGACCGTTGTGGTAACGGATGCGGCGGCCGTCGCGCCGTTCGCGGGAGACCGCGCCCGCCGCGCGGGTGCCGGCCGTGGGGTGCCAGCCGCTCAGGCCGTACGCGATGTGCGCCTCGTCGGCCGCCGGCCAGCCGCCCAGGGCCGCCGTGGCCAGCAGGTCGCCGAGCCCGCCGAAGAAGGCCATCGCCGGGACGACCAGCACCCCGGCCTCGCTGGCCCGGTCGGCGAAGTGCGCGAAGGTGTCGACGTTGGCCTCGATCTCGGCGGCCACGTCCAGGTAGGGGATGCCGGCGCGGAGGGCGGCCTCGATCACGGGGGCGGCGGTGGTGGCGAACGGGCCGGCGCAGTTGATCACGGCCGCCGCGCCGGCCAGCGCCCGGTCGAGGGCGGCCGGGTCGTCCACCGTCACGGCGCGTACCTCCCAACCCCCTTCGTACGCCAGTGCCTTGAGCCGGTCGGCGTCGCGGCCGGCCAGGACCGGCACATACCCGCGCTCAACCAGCTCCGCCACCACAAACCTGCCGGTGTGGCCGTAGGCGCCGAACACCGTGACTCGTTGGCCCGTCGTTCCCATGGGTGCTCCCGTCGCTGCCGCCGCTCGCGCTCCCGCGCCTCGTCGCTACGATCCTGGCCGGGGACGACACCGCACGACCACTGTCGGGAACGCCATGACCCATACACTTTCGGACATGACGATCGAGACGCGCGGCATGACGGTCGCGGTGGCCGCGACGGACGGAATGCTGCCCTTCGAGTTCTCCCTGGCCTGCGAGGTCTTCGGCGACGACGCGGCCAACCTGCCCGACCCCTGGTACCGGCTGGTGCTCTGCGGCCCCGGTCCGGTGCGGCTGGGGCGCTTCCTGGTGGAGCCGGAGCAGGAGACGCACCATCTCGCGCGCGCCGACATGGTGATCGTTCCGGGCTGGGCGGACCTTGACCGGGAGCCGCCGGCCGCGCTGGTGGCGGCGGTGTGCGCGGCGCACGCGCGGGGCGCGCGGGTGGTGTCCCTGTGCACCGGCGCGTTCGTGCTGGCGTCGGCCGGGCTGTTGAACGGCCGCCGGGCGACCACGCACTGGGCGCACGCCGGGGAGTTGGCCGCCCGGTACCCGGCGGTGATGGTGGAACCGGACGTGCTCTATGTCGACAGCGGCAGCGTGTTGACGTCGGCCGGCAAGGCGGCGGCCATGGACCTGTGTCTGCACGTGGTGCGCCTCGACCACGGCGCCAGGGTCGCCAACACGATCGCCCGCCGGCTGGTCGTCCCGCCCCAACGGGACGGCGGGCAGGCCCAGTTCGTGATGACCCCGCTCCCCGAGCCGGGCAACCACCCGCTCGCCGAGCTGATCCCCTGGGCGATGGAACGGCTGGATCAACCCCTGAGCGTGGAGGACCTGGCGCGGCGGGCGGGGATGAGTTCGCGCCATCTGGCGCGCCACTTCCAGGCGATGACGGGGACGACCCCGCTGCGGTGGCTGCTGACCCAACGCATCCGGCGCGCACAGGAGTTGCTGGAGACCACCGATGACACGATTGATGTCATCGCGGCGTCCACCGGGATGGGCACGGCGACGACGCTGCGCCGCCACTTCCAACGGACGGTGGGCGTGCCGCCGGACGCCTACCGCCGCACGTTCCGGATCGCCCCGGGGGCCGGACGCTAGGCCGTGTCCGTAACGTCTCGCCGGGCCCGCGACGCCATACGCGGCACCTCGCCGCGTTACCGCATCGCGCGAACACGGCCAGGTATGAGCTGCGATCCGGCGCCTTGCGACGCACCGCGTCCAACGCCGCGGTCTGATCCGACGAGACTCTACGGACCCGACCCAGCGATGGGGCGGCGGCGCGAGCTGGACGCGTTCCGGGAGAGCCTCGCGCGGGACCCGCAGGGCGAGGACGTCACCTACCTCTGGGGCTGCGAGCGGCTGACGGCCGCGTTCGAGGCGTGGACACACCGCGCTGAAGGGGCAACCACCCGCCAGCCGCGTCCCCAACCGCTCAGGGCAATACACCTGGTCACGGTTCGAGGTCGGTCACTCCGTGGCCGCTGGCCACGTCGAACGGTACGGAGACGTGGTCGTGCGTGACCAACCAGTCGCCGTCGACCTTGCGGAAGCAATAGGTGACCCGGACCCACATACCGTTCGTGACCGTCCCGTCCTTCAGTGTTCCGCTGAACCGAGCGAAGCAGTGCCCGAAAGCCACGTCATCGCCCACGGTGAGTGTCAGGTCGCGAACTTCATAGCGTGCATCCCGGAAGAACGTGAACGCGGTCGCCCAGTTCTTCGACTTCGCCGCCAGCCCCACATGCTGGAGCGGCGGTTCGATGTCGAAGGACACGACGTCCGTTGCGTAAAGCCGTTTCAGGCTCTCCAGATCCTTGGTTCGGATTCCTTCGACGATCTTGTCGACCTGCTGCCTGATCTTGACGTCGTCCACCTCGCGTTGGCTTGGCATCGCTCCCCATCCTCCATTCGGACCTCAACCTTGGCTTCTCGCCTGTACGACGCCACGGCACCCCGGTATGTGACACGCCAGGTCCGTACGCCGTTGACCCTGCCGCCGGTGGCAGGGGCAACGGCGCGGGGTCCGGTGGTCGGTCAGGCGCCGTCCAGCAGGGTGGTGGCCAGCGTCTGGACGGAGCGGGTGAAGCGGCGGGGCTCGTCGGGGGTGGTGAGGCGGCGGACGAGGGCGCCGTCGAAGACGGCGAGGACGGTGTGGGCCAGGAAGTCCGCGTCCTCGGGCGGGTGGCCGGCCTCGGCGAGGAGGCCGGCGAGGTGGCGGTGCCAGAACTGGTAGCTGGGGTCGTCGTACTTGTCGTCGGCGCACGCCTGTTCGTGGGCAGTGAGCAGCAGCGCGTTGCCCTCGGCGATGGCGCCGAGCCCGTCGAGGAAGGCGAGCAGGCGTTCCCTGGGCGGGGCGCCGGGGCCGAGCGGCGGTGGGCCGTCGGCGACGGCGGCGCGCAGGGCGCGGGAGCGTTCCTCCAGGAGCGCGGCGAAGAGGCCGGCGCGGTTGCCGAAGCGGCGGAAGACGGTGCCCTTGCCGACGCCGGCGAGCGCGGCGACCCGGTCGAGCGAGACATGTTCGCCGCTGGCCCCGCCGACGCCGCCGCCCCGGCCGTTCCCCGCGCCCTCGGCCAGCAGGCGTTCGGTGGCCTGGAGCACGGCGCGGCGGTTGCGGGCGGCGTCGGCGCGCTCAGCGCCGCGCGCGGGGGCACCGCGTGCCTCGCTCATCAGCGCACCTCCCCAGTGAAACGGACCGTCGGTCCACGTCATGCTAGCGTGCGCGGCACAAGCGGACCGCCAGTCCGCATAACAGGAGGAGTTCCCCATGGAGATGCGCGCCATCGTCGTCGATCCGGCGGCCCCGGGTTCACTGCGGCTCGACACCGCGCCGGAGCCGGCGCCCGCCGCCGGCCAACTGCTGCTGGACGTGCGGCACTTCTCGCTCAACCGGGGCGAGGTCGCGGCGGCCGGCGGGAGGCCGGCCGGGGCCGTGCACGGGTATGACGCGGCCGGCGTCGTCGCGCGGGCGGCGGCGGATGGAACGGGGCCCGCCGTCGGGGCCAGGGTCGTCGCGTTCGGCCCCGGCGCGTGGGCGGAGCGGATGGCGGTGGCGACGACGGCGGTGGCGGAGGTCCCGGAGGGCGTGGGCCTGGCCGAGGCGGCCGCGCTGCCGATGGCGGGCCTGACGGCGCTGCGCACGGTGCGTTCCCGTTCGGTGCTGGGGCGGCGGGTGCTGGTCACGGGCGCGTCGGGGGGCGTGGGCCGGTACGCCGTGCGGCTGGCCGCGCTGGGCGGGGCCGAGGTGATCGCCTCGGTGGGTTCGCCGGCGCGGGGCGAAGGGCTGGAGGCGTTGGGCGCCGACCGGGTTGTGGTCGGCCTGGACGGCGTTGACGCCCCGCTCGACCTGGTCATCGACACGGTCGGCGGCCCCCAACTGGTCGCCGCCTGGGACCTGTTGGCGCCGGGCGGCGAGCTGAGGACCGTTGGCGCCGCGTCCGGGGAGCCGGCGACGTTCGCCCCGGCCTCGCTCTTCTCGCTGGGCCCGCCGAAGGTGATGAGCACCTTTGGCGACGTCTCGGAGCCGGGTCCCGACCTGGCCACGCTGCTGCGGTTCGTCGCGGCGGGGCGGCTGTCCCCCGAGGTCGGCTGGCGCGGCTCGTGGGAGGCGGTGGCCGAGGCGGCGGAGGCGCTGCTGGCGCGGCGGATCGTGGGCAAGGCGGTGTTGGAGGTCGCCACGGACTGAACGGGGCGGCGCGAGAGGCCAGTTGACGGTTGCTCAACGGCGCGTGGGGCGGATGGGGTTGTGCGGGGTGTCGCGACGCGGTTACGGTGCTGGCGTACTGGGCCGCAGTTGGGGCCTGGGGGCTGCTTCGACATACAGCGTGGTCCGGCGCGCTTCCAACACCGTGTGCGCGCCGGCGAGTTGGTGACCCTCCCCGCCCCGCCGGCGGTGAGGCCGTCGCCGTCGACGGCGCGCCTTCCTCCGGGAGGTAGGCCCCCATGCGTTTCCACCGACATCGCCCCCGCCGCCGCTGGCTCGCCGCCGTCCTTGTCGCGGTCGCCGGCCTGACGGTCACCACCCTCACCCCCTCGGCCGGTGCGGCCGACGACCTCGGCGCGCCCTCCGCGACGTCGACCGTCCGCCTCGCCGACGAGGACGACGGCGCGGACTGCCCGGTCGATCCGGGGCAACAGCCCTCGCAGTCCCTGTTGCCCGACCCGTTCACCCGGCTGGACGGGACCAGGATCAGCAGCGTGGACGACTGGCGCTGCCGCCGCGCCGAGATCAGGGAGCTGGCGGAGCGGCATGTCTACGGGGACAAGCCGGCGCCGCCGGAGAGCGTCAGCGGCACCGTCTCCTCGACGTCGATCACGGTCAACGTCCAGGACCAGGGCCGGAGTTCGAGCTTCTCCGTCTCGGTTGACCTGCCGAGCGGCTCGGGTCCCTTCCCGGCCGTGGTGGTCTATGGCGGCTTCGGCGCCGACACGGCCGCGATCAAGGCGGCGGGCGCCGCCGTCATCTCCTACGACCCGTACGCGGTGGGCGCCGAGGGCACGCCGCGCAACGCCAAGTCGGGTGCGTTCTATGACATCTACGGCGCGTCCAGCCCCACCGGGCTGCTCCAGGCGTGGGGTTGGGGCGTCAGCCGGATCATCGACGTGATCGAGCAGTCCGACGGCAGCGTGCTGCGGGCGGACGCGACGGGCGTCACGGGGTGCTCGCGGTTCGGGAAGGGCGCGTTCGTCGCGGGCGCGTTCGACCAGCGGATCGCGTTGACCATGCCGATCGAGTCGGGCACGGCCGGCGCGCCGATCCTCCGTGGCATCCCGGGCGAGAACGGCTCGCAGCCGTTGAGCAGCGCCTATGACGAACAGCCGTGGCTGGGCGACGCGTTCGGCTCCTACACCGGGAACCCGAGCGCGCTGCCCGTTGACACCCACGAGATCGTCGGGCTGATCGCGCCGCGCGGGCTGTTCCTGATGGAGAACCCGCACGTGGACTGGCTGGGCGCGCGGTCGGGCAGCGTGGCGGCGCTCGGCGGGGCGGAGATCTACGAGGCGCTGGGCGCCGGCGAGAACATCAGCTACTGGTCCGACGTCCAGGACGGCACGCACTGCGCCTCGCGCGCGGAGTGGCAGGGCCCGTTGACGCAGAGCATCCAGGCGTTCCTGCTGGGCTCGGGCAGCCCGCCGGACGTGTTCCGGATCTCGAGCGCCAAGTCGGGGAACCTGGCGGAGTGGCGCGACTGGGACACCCCGGTGTTGACGGACTGACGGACTGACGGAGGACGGGCTGACGGAGGACGGACTGACGGACTGAGAGGACCAACGGTTCGACGCGGCGGGGGCCGGGCGGGTTCGTGGCCCGGCGCCCGCCGTCAGGATCAGGGTTCGGTGAGCGCGGCGACGGCGGCCTCGACGGCGGCGCGCTGGGTGGTGAGGGGAACGCCCGGGGGGTGGCGGGCGACGGACCAGAGCAGGCCGTCGATGATCACCAGGAACAGTTCGGCGGTGGCCGCCGGGTCGCGGCTCGCGGGGAGGTGGCCGGCGGCGCGGGCGGCGGCCAGGGCCGCGCCGAGCCGGTCGCGGGCCTCGGCGTCCAACTCCTCGATGGCGCGGGCGAATTCGGGCCGCACGGCGGCCTCGGCGCAGAACGCGACCCAGATCCGGGCCTCCGCCAGGCTTTCCTCGTCGGTGGGCAGGAACGCCAGCAGGGCCTGGCGCAGCGCCTCGGCGAGGGTCGGGGCTGGCCGGTCGGCGCCGATCGCGTCGAGCCGGGCGCGGAAGCCGGCGACGGCGACATCGAAGGCGAAGCGCAGCAGCTCGTCCTTGGAGGCGAAGTACCGCTGGACGGCGCCCAGCGACATCCCGGCCTCGTCGGCGACGGTGCGCATACTGACCGCGCTCAGCCCGTCACGGGCGGCGATGCGCAGCAGGGCGCCGGCCACGGCCTGGCGGCGGGCGTCTCGGTCGACCGGTCTCGGCATGTCCCCCAGTCTCTCGCACTCCCGAGATGGAATACGATCGTATCGATACGTTCGTATTCGCACGCCGGGGCGCGGGGCCTTCTCGCGCGCCGGCGTGCACGCCCGGAGGGAACCGTTCCGATGCACCGCCCGCTCACCCGTCTCCGCTCCCGTGCCCTTCCCGGCTGGGCTGCCCGTGTCGGCGCCCGTCCCGGAGCCCGCTCCCCCGACCGTTCCGGTTCCGGTCCCGGTCCCGGTTCCGGTTCCGGGGCGTGGGCGGCCCGGGTCCGGCGCGTCCTGGCGTGGGGCGCGCTGGGGTTGGCCGCGTTCACCGCCGCGTTGGCCGTGCTGGCAGCGGCGCTGGTGCTGCTGCCCGCGCCCTCCTGGACGGCCTGGCAACTGGGCCTGCTGGTACTGGAGTTCAGCCTGCTGCTGGCCGCGCCCTGCGCGCTCGGCGCGGCGCTGGCCTGGGGCGCCAGGCGGCGGGCGCGGCGGACCGCCCTCGTCCTGCTGGCGGTGAACGCCCTCGCGATACCGGCCGCCGCGATGCCGCCGGCCGCCGGCTGGTGGGCCGCGCGCGAAGCCGGCGTCCCGGTCTCGCTTGGCGACTATCTGACGGGCGGGCTCGCGGTGAGCGCCGACCGGGAGCCGGAGACCGTGCGCTACGCCGCCCCGGAGGGCGAGGAACTGTACCTGGACGTCTGGCAGCCCGCCGACCACGCCGAGCGGGACGCCCCGTTGCCCGTGGTGCTCAACATCCACGGCGGGGCGGAGGACGAGCCGCAGAGCCTACTTCCGCGCTGGGACGCCTGGCTGGCCGACCAGGGCTATCTGGTGCTGGACGTGGACTACCGGTTCTTCCCGCCGGGCCGGTGGTGGACGCCGGCGGCGGACGTGCGGTGCGCGGTGGACTGGGCGCGGGCCAACGCCGAACGGTGGGGCGGCGACCCGGAACGGATCGCCCTCATGGGCCAGTCGGCCGGCGGCCTGATCGCGCTCCAGTCCGCCTATATCGACGGGGAGTTGCCCGACTCCGGCTGCCCCGAGGGCGACGGCGGCGGCGCGCCGGCCGTGGACGCCGTGATCGCCTGGTACGCGGTCACCGACCTGACCTCGGACGCGCCCCCGTTCCCCTGGCGGCTGCGGCACTCCCCCATCGGCGACGAACTGGCCGCGTCCAACGAGGAGATGCTGGGCGGAACGGAGGACGAGGCGCCGGAGGCGTACCGCGACGCCTCGCCGCTGCGCCATGTGCGGCCCGGACTCCCACCGACGCTGCTGCTCCAGGGCGGCTGGGACATGCTCAACTCCCCCGAGGACAACCGGCGGTTGGCGGCGGAGTTGGAACGGGCGGGCGTGCCCCACGGGCTGGTGGAGATGCCGGCCGCCGAGCACATGTTCGACCTGAACTGGGGTGGTTTCGGCTCCCAGTTGGCGCGGGCGGAGATCACCCGCTTCCTCGCCGACCATCTGTGACCGTGGCGACGGCCAGGGGACGGCTTCCCCGGGCCGTTCCCCGGCGCGTTGACCAGAACGTTGACCAAGACGTTGACCAGGACGTTCGGTACCGGGAACGGGAAGGGGAAGGTTCGATGTCCATCGGACGATGCACACTGGGTGGGCACATGTGACCGTCAGACGGTGGGCGACGCCGCGCGCACCGGGAGGGACCGCCGATGCCGGAGCAGCGGGCGAAGCCGCCGCGCGACGCGAGAAGGCCGCCGACCATCTACGAGGTCGCTCGGCTCGCCGGGGTCTCCCACCAGACCGTCTCCCGGTTCCTCCGCAAGGACCCCACCATGCGGCCCGACACCGCCCGCCGGGTCTCGCGCGCCGTCCAGGAGTTGGGCTACCGGCCCAACCTCGCCGCCCGCTCGATGCGCACCCGCAGGACCAACCGCATCGCGGTGATCCTCCCCGACACGACCTCGTTCGTGCCGACCCGCCTGCTCAGCGGAGCCGCCGCGGCGGCGCACGAGGCCGGCTACCTGCTGGACGTGGTCGGCCTGGAGGGCGACGCCGCCGCCCGCGCCGAGCGGATCGGCACCCTGCTGCAACCGGAGAACGTGGACGGCATCCTCTCGTTCACCCCGCTCGCCGGGAACCTCGAACGGCTGGCCTCCAACGCGCTGCGGGTGCCGATCGTGGTCGACGGCGAGTACGACGACAACATGCGCTCCCGTGGCCTGTTGGCCGACGCCACGGCGGCTGACGAGATCATCGGCCACCTCGCCGGGCTGGGGCACCGGACGTTCGCGCATGTCGCGGGCCCGACGAGTTGGGCGTCGGCGCGCAACCGCCGCGCCGTCTACGAGGCGGCCGTCGCGCGGCGCGGGCTGGTCTCGCACGCGGTGGTGGACGGCGACTGGAGCGTGCGGTCGGGCTGGGACGCGGCCCGCGAGGTGATCGCCGACTCGGCGGTGACGGCCGTGTTCGCGGCCAACGACCGGGTGGCGTTCGGCGTGATCCGTGGCCTCCAGAGCGTGGGCGTGGACGTGCCGGGCCGGGTGAGCGTCTTCGGCTGGGACGACGACGAGTTGGGCGCGTACTTCCAACCGACGCTCTCCACCGTTCGCGTCAACCGCGAGAGCCAGGGCCGGGTGGCGTTCCTGCGGCTGCTCGCGCTGCTGCGCGGGGAGGAGCCGGCGGCCCCGTTGGACACCTCGGGCCTCAACCGCCTGATCCTGCGCGACTCCACGGGCCCCGCGCCGGGCACGTAGCGCGCGCCGGCGCGGGTCTCTGGCGCATCCGCCGGCGCGGGAGTCCGGCGCATCCGCCGGCGTGCGCTGAGGCTTGCGCGCCTCCCGGCGGCGACTCACCGCGCCGAGGTGCCGCTACCCCGCCCGCGTGCGCGCCTCGCCGAACGGTTCGTTCGCCGGGTGGTCGAGAAGCGTCGACCTCCCGGCCCCGGGAGCGCACCGACCCGTCCCCCGTTCCCGAGCCACACCCGCCACAAGCCGGTGCGGCCGAAGGCCCGTTCACGCCCGGCTCGCGCCCGACCGAACACAGCCGGCACACACGTCCAAGCTCACCCCCCACCCCGACCCGGTGCGGCCAAGGACGTCCCAAACCACCACCACCCGCGCGACAGCCGTCCCCACCTCCCGAACCCCCCGTAACCCCACGAACCCGCACACGCGTCGACGACCCGCACCCCCACCCACCGCGCGCCCCCGAAAGCCCCGCAGGGTCTTGTGTGATCGATAACTCATCCCTAGAGTCCCCCCTGTTGCAAGCGCTTACTAAACGAGGAGCCCCCTCTATGCCCTCCCCTCCCTCCCGTCTGCGCGTCGCGGTCGTCGGCACGGGTGGCATCGTCACGGGCAGCCATCTGCCCGCGCTCCGCGCCCACGCCGACCGGGTCGAACTCGTGGCCGCCGTCGATGTCGCCCCCGAGCGGCTGCACGCCTTCCGCGAGGCCGCCGGCCCGCTGTGGCAGGAGGCCACCGAGGCCAGGGAGTACACCGACCTGGCGCTCATGCTGGCCGAGGCCCGCCCCGATCTGGTGCTGATCGGGACCCCGCCCTCGCTGCACAGGGAACAGACCGTCGCCGCCCTCAGGGCCGGCGCCTGGGTGCTCTGCGAGAAGCCGTTGACCCTCTCCCTCGCGGAGTACGACGAGATCGCCGCCGCCGAGAAGGAGTCCGGCGCCTTCGCCTCCGTGGTCTTCCAGCACCGCTACGGCTCGGGCGCCGTCCACGCCCGGGAGTTGATCGCCGGCGGCGAGCTGGGCGCGCCGCTGGTCGCGCACTGCCAGACCACCTGGCACCGGGACGCGGCCTACTACTCCGTTCCCTGGCGCGGCCGTTGGGAGACCGAGGGCGGCGGGCCGACGATGGGGCACGGCATCCACCAGTACGATCTCCTGCTGCATCTCCTCGGCGAGTGGACCGAGATACGCGCGATGGCCGCGCGCCTGGTGCACGACGTGGAGAGCGAGGACGTCTCCACCGCCCTGGTGCGGTTCGCCAACGGGGCGGTGGCCACCGTCGTCAACAGCGTGCTCTCGGCCGACGAGGTCAGCCGCGTGCGGATCGACTGCGCCGAGGCGACCGTCGAGTTGACGCACCTCTACGGCCACAGCAACGCCGACTGGTCCTACACCCCGCGCCCCGGGCTCGACGACGAGCAGCGGGTGGCGCGTTGGAACACCCCGGCCAGCGATCTGCCCAGCTCGCACGCCGCCCAGCTCGGCGCGCTGCTGGACGCGCACGCCGCCGGCGTGCGCCCCCCGGGCAGCGGCCCGGACGCGCGGCGGACCGTCGAGTTCGCCGCCGCCCTCTACAAGGCGGCGTTCACCGGCCGCCCGGTGTTCGCCGGCGAGATCGCCGAGGGCGACCCGTACTACACCGCCATGCACGGAGACCACCCCGACTGGAGGCCCACGCGATGACGATCCAGGTCACCCACACCCACGGCGAACGGATCGCCGTCGCCGCCGGCGGCGTCGAGCTGCTGTCCTACGTCTACCGGCCCGACCCCGACCCGTTCGAGTCGCGCAAGCCGTACATCCACCCGTTGCGCACCCTCGCCGGCAACCTGGTCAGCGGCTACCGGCCGAACGACCACCGCTGGCACAAGGGTCTCCAGATGACCGCCAGCCACCTCTCGCAGCAGAACTTCTGGGGCGGCAACTCCTATCTCGGCCCCGAGGTGGGCTACCAGCGGGTCGAGGAGCGGGTCGGCTCGATGCGGCACGACGGCTTCGCCTCGGTGGGGTCGACGGACGAACGCCTCGACATCGCCGAGGAGTTGACCTGGGTCGAGAACGGCGGAGCGGAGTGGGCCAGGGAGCGGCGCGGGGTGAGCGTGCACTCTGTGGACGCCGACTCCGGCTCCTACGCCATCGACTGGTCGATCGACCTGACCAACATCCGCGAGGAGCCCCTGGCCTTCGGCTCGCCGACCACGGCGGGCCGGGAGATGGCGGGCTACACCGGCCTCCAGTGGCGCGGGCCGAGGGACTTCACCGGCGGCGCGGTGCTCGGCCCTGAGGAGGGGCAGGAGGGCCAGGAGCTGATGGGCACCCAGGGCCCGTGGCTGGCGTTCTCGGCCCTCCACGACGACGTGGACGCGCACTCGACGCTGGTGTTCGCGCACGCGCCGGAGAACCTGGACGAGGAGCGGGCGATCCACCCCTCGCACTGGTTCGTGCGCTCAACGCCGATCCCGACGGTGGCGTTCTCCTGGGCGTTCTTCGAGGAGTTCGAGCTGGCGCCCGGGGCGTCGTTCGCGTTCCGCTACCGGGTGCTGGTCGCCGACGGCGCCTGGGACCGGGCGCGGATCGCGGGCCGGTTGAAGGAGATCCCGTGGTGAGCCTCCCCCGCCCGCTGCCCGGCGCGGTCGGGCTCTCGCACCTGCGGGCCTACGAGTGGGAGGCGGCGGACGGCGTCTGCGGCGGCAGCCCGCACCTCCATCTGGTCTGCACGGAGGCGTATGTGGTCACCGGCGGGCGCGGCGCGGTGCAGACGCTGTCCCCGCAGGGGTACCGGGAGATTCCGTTGGAGGCGGGCGCGGTCGCCTGGTTCACGCCGGGGACGGTGCACCGGATGGTGCAGGGCGGCGACCTGCGGGTCACCGTGCTGATGCAGAACAGCGGGCTGCCGGAGGCCGGGGACGCGGTCTTCACCTTTCCGACCGAGGTGTTGGCCGACCCGGAGCGGTACGCGGAGGCGGCCCGGCTGCCGGCGCGGTCCGGGCCCGAGGCGGAGGCCGCAGCGCGGCGCCGCAGGGACCTGGCCGTCGAGGGCTTCCTGCCGCTGCGGGCGGCCCTTGAGGCCGGGGACCCGGAGCCGTACCGGGCGTTCCAACGGGCGGCGGCCGCGCTGGTGCGGCACCGGGTGCCGACCTGGCGTGAGCTGTGGCGGGCCGGGGCGCTCGCCGCCGCCGAGCGGACCGGCGGGCAGCTGGACGCCCTTCAGGCCGGGGAGCCGGAGTATCTGGCGGAGGCCGACGCCTTCGACACCGCGCCCTCGCGGCACGGAGGTTGGGGCATGTGTGGCCGGCGCGACGAGTACGAGGTGCCGGGCGCCACGCTGCACCAGGACGGCTGAGCCGACCGTTCCCGGGCCGGTTGGCCGGCTGGCCGGCGCGGCCGGCCCGGGAACGCAAGCCGGGAACGGGCCCTGGCCCCGACGCGGGCCTTCGACAACCCGCCACCATTTCCCAACATTTCTCTTAATTCCGAGCATTGACCTTCGGGTGAACGATCACTAGCGTGACCGCCCACCGTCGGGTGATCGTTCACTCCGCACGCCGACCGGGCGGGGAGCCGCGGCACCGCACCGCCCGCATCACGCACGTCTCGACGGGACGACGCACTCAAGGAGGAGCGCCCGTGCATCCGATACAGGTGAGATCGCCGGAGGCCGCCGCCCCGGCGGCCAGGGGACCGGCCACGCCGGCGCGCGCGCCCGAGGCGCACGCGCCCCGCGCGCAGCGACCGGCCACGGGGACGGCGCGATGAGCGCGATCGGCGAACTGCGGTCGATGAGCCGCTCGCGGCGCGGCAAGGGCGGCGGCAGGGGTCCCGAGGACAGCACGCCGGACAACAAGGCCGCCGCGATCTTCCTGGCGCCGTGGCTGCTCGGCCTGGTCGGCATCACCGTCGGGCCGATGGTGGCCTCGCTCTATCTGGCGTTCACGGACTACAACCTGCTCCAGGACCCGGAGTTCACCGGGCTGGACAACATCCGCCGGATGCTGGACGACGAGCGGCTGTTCAACTCGCTCCAGGTGACGTTCACCTATGTGCTGGTCTCGGTGCCGCTCCAGCTGGCCGTGGCGCTGGGCCTGGCGATGCTGCTGGACCGGGGCGTGCGCGGGCTGTCGTTCTACCGGTCGGTGCTCTACCTGCCCTCGCTGCTGGGCGCGAGCGTGGCGATCGCCGTGCTGTGGCGGCTGGTCTTCGGCACCGAGGGGCTGGTCAACGCGCTCCTCGACATCGTCGGGATCGAGGGCACCGGCTGGGTCTCTGACCCGGACACCGCGCTGGGCACGCTGATCATCCTGCACGTGTGGACGTTCGGCGCCCCGATGGTGATCTTCCTGGCCGGGCTGCGGCAGATACCGCGCGAGCTGTACGAGGCGGCGGCGACGGACGGGGCCAGCAGGCGGCGGCGGTTCGTGTCGATCACGCTGCCGCTGCTGAGCCCGATCATCTTCTTCAACCTGGTGCTCGGACTGATCGGCAGCTTCCAGTCCTTCACCCAGAGCTTCATCGTCTCGAACGGCACCGGCGGGCCCAACGACTCCACGCTGTTCTTCTCGCTCTACCTGTACCAGGAGGGCTTCACCAGCTTCCGGATGGGCTACGCCTCGGCGCTGGCCTGGCTGTTGCTGATCATCATCGGCGCCTTCACCGCCCTCAACTTCTGGGCCTCCAAGTATTGGGTCTTCTACCATGACTGACGTCCTCACCCAGCCCACCCCGGTGGGCGCGCGGCCCTCGCGCACCGGTCGGCGGCGGACGATCAGCGTGCTCAAGCACGCGGGCCTGATCGCCGTGGCCCTGCTGATGCTGTACCCGTTGCTGTGGATGGTGGCCAGCTCGCTGCGGCCCAACGACGACATCTTCACCAGCCCGGGCCTCTTTATCGACACGTTCGACTTCGACCACTACCCCAATGGCTGGGACGCTCTCGCCTATCCGTTCAGCACGTATCTGCTCAACTCGGCGCTGGTTGTGCTCGGTTCGGTGATCGGGAACCTGATCTCCTGCTCGATGGCGGCCTATGCCTTCGCCCGGCTGCGGTTCCGGGGCAACCGGCTGGCGTTCGTCGCCATGCTGCTCACCATCATGCTGCCGATCCACGTGCTGATCATTCCGCAGTACGTCTTCTACGCCCAGCTCGGCTGGATCAACACCTATCTGCCGCTGATCGTGCCGAAGTTCCTGGCCACGGACGCGTTCTTCATCTTTCTCATGGTGCAGTTCATCCGGGGCATTCCCCGCGAGCTGGACGAGGCGGCGCGGATCGACGGGGCGGGGCACGCGCGGATCTACGGACAGATCATGCTGCCGCTGATGATTCCGGCGCTGGCGACCACCGCGATCTTCACGTTCATCTGGACCTGGAACGACTTCTTCACCCAGCTGATCTTCGTGACCAAACCCGATCTCCAGACGGTGCCGGTGGCGTTGCGTTCGTTCATCGACGCGCAGAGTCAGTCCGACTTCGGTGCGCTCTTCGCGATGAGTGTGGTCTCGCTGATTCCGGTGTTCCTGGTGTTCCTCTTCGGTCAACGGTTCCTGCTCCGGGGCATCGCCACGACGGGCGGCAAGTAGCCGTGGAACGCGGGCACAGGTGGCTGGCCGTGGAACGCGCGGAGACGGTCAACGGGCGACGATCACAGCGAAGCGGAGGAAGAGCATGACCGGACACCACCGAGGGCGCCGGGTTCGGGCCGGCCTCGCCGCCGCCACCGCCGGGGTGATCCTCACGTCCTGCGGCATCGGGGAGGGCTTCGAGGGCGAGCCGGAGCTGTCCGACGGGGACGTGACGATCAGCTTCAACTGGTGGGGCGCGGACGCCCGCACGCAGATGACGTTGGAGGCGATCGAACTCTTCGAGGAGGAGTACCCGAACATCGACGTCGAGCCGCAGTACGCCGACTGGACCGGCTACTGGGACCGGCTGGCCACCATGACGGCGGCCGGCGAGATGCCGGACGTCTCGCAGTTCGACCAGCTCTACCTCGCGGCCTACGCGGAGCGGGGCGCGCTGCTTGACCTGGGCCGGGTGTCGGAGTTCCTGGACACCTCGGCGCTGGGCGACGAGCTGCTGGACTCGGGCCGGGTGCGGGGCGACCTCTACGCGGTGCCGACCGGCGGCACGGCCAACGGGATTCTCATCAACACCTCGCTCTTCGCCGAGTACGGGGTGGAGCTGCCCGACGTGGAGACCTGGACCTGGGACGATCTCACCCGGGTCGCGGTGGAGTTGACGGAGGCGTCGGACGGCGAGGTGCACGGGATCAGCCCGTTCGGCAGCGACTCGTTCAGCCTCACGGTCTGGGCGCGGCAGCACGGCGGGCAGCTCTTCAACGACGAGGGCGAGCTGGTCCTCGATCCGGAGATCCTCGCCTCGTACTGGGAGCAGGAGCTCGCGTTCATCGACAGCGGCGCCTCGCCGTCGGTGGCGCAGCTGAGCGAGACCCAGGGCCTGCCGCTGGACCAGGGCGACCTGGTGACGGGGAAGACGGCGATGGGGTTCATCCCGGCCGGGCAGTTCAACGCCTACCAGGCGGCGGCGCCGGACTTCGACCTGCGGCTGGCGGACTGGCCGACCAACCCGGACACCGAGGAGGGGTACCAGTACCTCAAGCCCTCGATGTACTGGGCGACCTCGTCCACCACCCAACACCCGGCGGAGAGCGCGCTGTTGATCGACTTCCTGGTCAACGACCCCCGGGTGGGCGAGATCTTCGGCCTGGACCGGGGCGAGCCGGGCAACCCGGAGTTCCGCGAGATCATCGAGCCGACCCTCGACGAGAGCAGCCGCCGGGCGCTGGCGTTCACCAACCAGATCACCCAGGAGGTGGGCCCGACCCCGCCGATCACGCCGGCGGGCGCGAGCGACATCGAGACGCTGCTGACCCGCTACAACCAGCGGGTGCAGTTCGGGGACGCCTCGCCGCGCGAGGCGGCGGAGGATCTGATCAACGAGCTGAACGACTCGATCCGCGCCGCGAGTTGAGGCCGGCCGCC
>NZ_RFFJ01000072.1 GCF_003696235.1 Streptomyces triticirhizae | reverse complement strand
CGGCCAGGGGCGCCGCCGAGGCGGCGAGAAGCGCCAGCGCCCCCAGGGCGGTTGCCGGCGAGGCGGCGGCCGCCACCAGCGCGACCAGGGCCGGGCCGCCGAGCGAGGCCGCGTTGTAGCCGGCGGAGTCCCAGGCGTAGGCCCGGCCGACGGCGGCGGCCTCGACGGCGCCGGCCTGGGCGGCGTTCGTCGTCCGGCTCGCCAACGCGCCGACCACGCTGGAGAGTCCGCCCGAGACCATGGGGCCGCAGGCCCCGCCCGCGAGCGCGACGGCCAGCACCCACGGGGTGGGCGCCCGGCCGACCAGAGCGCTCAGGCCCCCGATGGCCAGCGCGAAACAGGCCAGCGCCCCCGCGCACAGCAGCGCGGGCCGGCGCGCCCGCGCCATCAGCGCGCCGGTCAGGGGCGCGGTGACCACATGCGGCAGCAGCCAGGCCGTGACGA
The DNA here is from genome assembly GCF_003696235.1 of Streptomyces triticirhizae. GTDB lineage: Bacteria > Actinomycetota > Actinomycetes > Streptomycetales > Streptomycetaceae > Streptomyces > Streptomyces triticirhizae. The sequence continues at coordinate 25,556 of NZ_RFFJ01000072.1, read as the reverse complement.
CAAAGGCCCCCTCGGCCGCGCCCCCGGTGCGGTCCAACGCGAGCAGCACCACGGCGATGCCCATGCCCTCGTCGGCCACCCGAGCCAGGAAGGCCGTGACCAGACACCGCACCAGCGGTCCGTTCACCCGGTCCGGCCCTCCCTGATCGTAATGCCTTATATAGAAAAGACATTACCCGGTTCGCGGGGGAGAATTCGAGAGGGAGAATGAGCGCCGTGTCCAGAACAGAGCCGCCCGGCGCGGGCGTTCGCACGCCCGGCTACCAACCCGCACTGCGCGCCGTCGCGTTGGCGAACGCCGTGCGCGCCGACCCCAGCCTGTCCCGCGCCCGGCTGGCCGAGCTGCTGGTGCGGCACGGCGAACGCCCGGCGGACGTCGGCCCGTCGGCCCTCACCGAGGCCGACGCCGCCGCGCTGCGCACGGCCGCCGGCCGGATCGGCGAGGTGCTGGCCGAGACGGACACCGACCGCGCCGCCGAGGCGCTCAACGCGCTGCTCGCCGCGTGCGGCGCCCGCCCCCGGCTCTCCCGCCACGACGGCACGCCGTGGCACCTCCATGTGGACGGTGGCGACGACGCGCCCTGGGCGGACTGGCTCCTCGCCTCCAGCGCCCACGCGTTGGCTCAACTCCTCAGCGAACAGGGCGGGTTGGCCTGGGCGACGTGCGCGGCGCCGGGCTGTGAACGGTTCCTGCTCACCCCGGGGCGGGGCAGCCCGCGCCGGCACTGCTCCCCCGCCTGCGCCAACCGCGCCCGGGTCGCCGCCCACCGCCGCCGCCACGGCGGCTAGGTCGTGTCCGTAAAGTCTCGTCGGATCAGACCGCGGCGTCAGACGCGGTGCGTCGCAAGGCACCGGATCGCAGCTCATACCTGGCCGCATTCGCGCGATTCGGTACTCGGCGAGGTGCCGCGTATGGCGTCGCGGGCCCGGCGAGACGTTACGGACACGGCCTGGCTCTCCGCCGTCAGCAGGCGCCTTCGGGCCCGCAGACGGCGCCGTCGGCGGTGTCTTCCGTTCCGCCGAGCGGCGTCAACGGCTGGCGGTCGCCCCACGCCCGGGTCAGCGCCTCGGCGAAGACCTCGGCCGGCTGGCCGCCCGAGACGCCGAAGCGGCCGTCGAGGACGAAGAACGGCACGCCGTTGGCGCCGAGTTGGGCGGCGGCCCGCTGGTCTTCGCGCACGGCGTCCCGGTAGGCCGCCGGGTCGTCCAGGACCCGGCGGGCCTCCGCCGGATCGAGGCCCGCCTCGCCGGCGAGGCGCACCAGCGCCTCGGCGCCGAAGAGGTCCTCGCCCCTGGCGAAGTTCGCCGCGTACAGCGCGTCCAACAGCCGGCGTTGGAGCCCGCGCTCCCTGGCCAGCTGGAGCAGCCGGTGGGCGTCCAGCGTGTTGCCCACCAGGCGGTCGCCGCGGTAGGCCAGCCCCTCGGCCTCCGCGAGCGCGACCAGCCGGCCCTCCATCTCGGCCGCCTGCGGGCCGAACCGCCGGACCAGTGTCTCGGCGACGGGCTCGACGACGCCGGGCTCCCGGCTCGGGTCGAGTTCGAAGGAGCGGTGCACGACCTCCACCCGCTCCCGGTGCGGGAACGCGGCCAGTGCCTTCTCGAAGCGGGCGAGGCCCAGATAGCACCAGGGGCAGACGATGTCGCCCCAGATCTCGACGCGCATCCCGGGAACGGCGCCCGCCGGCCGGCCCGTCTCCGTTGTTCCGGTCTCGCTCATCGTGCTCTCCCGCGTGCGGGTGGGGGTGGATGGTGGGTGGATGGTGGGGTCGGGTGGTCGGGTTCAGCCGGCGCGCAGGGCCTCGGCGACGCTGTCCGCGAGCGGCGTCGTGGGCCGCCCCAGCAGCGTGGGCAGTTCGTGGGTGACGGTGGCCAGCGCGCCGCCCGCGACTCCGAGGTCGGCGTCCACGAAGATGTCGACGGCCGCCGGCGGCAGCCCGTCGGCCGCGAGCGCCCTGGCGAGTTCCTCGCCCGGCAGGTCACGGTAGACCACGGGCTGACCGGAGACCTTCGCCGCCTCGGCGGCCAGGTCGGACAGGGTCCAGGCGGTCGAGCCGGTGAGTTCGTAGACGCGGCCCGCCTGGTCGTCGCCGGTCAGCACGATCGCGGCGGCCTCCGCGTAGTCCGCGCGTGCGGCCGAGGCGATGAGACCGTCGCCGGCCGCGCCGAGCAGTTCGCCCCGGGCGACGGCGCCGGGCAGCGACCAGAGGTAGTTCTCCGTGTACCAGCCGTTGCGCAGCAGCACCGAGGGGATGCCGGACTCGGCGATGGCGCGCTCGGTGGCGCGGTGCGCCTCGGCCAGGCCCAGCGGGTTGGTGTCGGCGTTGACGACGGAGGTGTAGGCGAGCAGTTCCACGCCGGCGGCGCGGGCGGCGTCGACGACGGCGCGGTGCTGCGCGATCCGGACGTCGTCGGGGCCGACCGAGGAGACCAGCAGCACCCGGTGCGCGCCATCGAGGGCCGGGCCCAGGGTCTCCGGGCGGTCGTAGTCGGCCTCCCGCACGACGACCCCGAGGGCGCCCAGGTCGGAGACCTTCTCCGGATCGCGGACCGCCGCGACCACCTCGCCGGCGGGGACGCCGCGCCTCAGCAGGGTGCGGACCACGCCGTTCCCCAACCCGCCGGTGGCTCCGGCTGGCCTTTGATGTCTTCGCCCGGGACTGCCCGTCCCGCGAGGTGCTGGAGCACCTGACCGGACGGTGGGGCGTGCTGGTCATGGCGGGCCTGCGCAGGAAGGGACCGGCCCGGTTCAACCACCTGCGCCGCCGGATCGACGGAGTCAGCGAGAAGATGCTGGCCCAGACCCTCCAGGCGTTGGAGCGCGACGGCTTCGTGGCCCGCGAGGTGCTGGCCGTGATGCCGCCCAAGGTCAACTACTCGCTGACCCCGCTCGGCGAGAGCACGGCGGACCATCTGCTGGCCCTGATCGACCACATCGAACGGGAGATGCCGGCGCTGCTCGACCGCCGCGGGAGCGGAAGCGAAGCGGAGAACGGCTCCGACTCCGGGAGCGAAGCGGAGAACGACTCCGGGGCGCCGGTCGCCGCCCGTTGAGGCACCTGGCCGCCCGTTGAGGCCCGTCCGGCCGGGTCCGCCGATCCACGGGCGCGGCCCGACGGCAACGGCGCGGCCCGTCGGTCAACGGCGCAGCGTCAGGCGGAAGGTGCTGCCCGGGTGCGCGTCGGCGACGGTGACCCGGCCGCCGTGGGCCCGGGCGACCTGGTGGGCGATGGGCAGGCCCAGGCCGCTGCCCTCGGTGTCGGGCCGGCCGCGCCAGAACCGTTCGAAGATCCGCTCGCGCTGCTCCTCGGGAACGCCGGGGCCCCGGTCGGTCACGGTCACGCTCGCCTCGGTGGCCGTCAGCTCGACGGCCACCCGCACGGGCGTGCCGGCGAGGGCGTAACGGAGCGCGTTGTCCACCAGGTTGGCGACCGCCCGCCGCACCGTGGGGCCGTCCACGGCGCACACCGCGCGCTCCGGCGCGTCCAGCCACAGCGCCATCCGGCGCGCCTCGGCCAGCACCGACGCGTCCTCGACGACCCCGCGCACCAGCGCGGCGAGGTCGACCGGTGCCCGGTCCAGGGTCCTGGCCCGGCCCCTGGCCTCGACCAGCAGTTGGTCGATGACCGCGCCCAGCCGCTCGGCGGCGCGGTGGGAGCGGGCCAGGCCCTGGCGCAGCAGATCGAGGTCCGGGTCCGGGTGGGCCAGCAGCACCTCGGCGTTGGTCACCAACACCGAGAGGGGGACGCGGAGTTCGTGGCTGGTCTCCTCGACGAGGCGGCGCTGGGTGGTGGCCGCCGTCTCCAGGCGGCCCAGCATCGCGTCGAAGCTGGCGGCCAGCGACACGATCTCGCCGGGGCCGCGCGTCAGCGCGATGCGGCGGCTGAGGTCGCTCTCCTCGATCTCCTCGGCGACCCGCCGAACGCCCTCGATGGGCCGCACCACGCGGCCGGCCCACCACCAGGCCACGCCGGCCGCCGCCGGGCCGAGCGCCACGACCGTCCAGGCGACCCAGGGCGATCTGCCGCCCTCCGCCTCGCCGTCGAACCCGGCGTCCGACCCGGCGTCGAACCCGGCGTCGATCCGGCTCACCCCGCCGTCGATCTGCTCGACGTTCTCCGTTTCGGTGACCAGCAGCACGCCGAAGAGGAGCAGCACCGGCACATAGCCGCCGAGGAAGCCCAGCACGGCCAGCCGCACCCGCAGCGAACGCCACCACCTCACGGCTCCTCCCGCAGCCGGTAGCCCGCCCCGGTCACGGTGTGGATCAGCGGTGGCTCGCCCAGCTTGCGGCGCAGCCGGCTGAGGATCACCCGGACCGAACCGGTGAACGGGTCCGCGTTGGCGTCCCACACGTGTTCCAGCAGCTCCTCGGCGGACAGCACCTCCCCGGGGCGGTGCAGGAAGTAGCGCAACAGCGCGAACTCCCGTGCGGTGAGCCGCACTTCGCGGCCGGCGCGGCGCACCACGTGCGTTGCCTGATCGAGCGTCAGGTCGCCGATGCCCAGCACGGCGCCGCGCTCGTCCGACCGACGGGCCAACGCCCGCAGGCGGGCCAGGAGTTCGGCGAAGTGGAACGGCTTGACCAGGTAGTCGTCCGCGCCCGCGTCCAGTCCGGCGACCCGGTCGGCGACCGCGTCCCGCGCGGTGAGCAGCAACACCCGGGCCGGCCGACGCGGTTGGGGGCCGCCTTCCTCGTTCCCGCCGAGCGAGCGCAGCAGGTCGAGGCCGTCTCCGTCGGGCAGCCCCAGGTCCAGGCAGGCCACGTCGTAGGCGGTGGCGGCCAGCAGCTCCTCGGCCTCGGCGCGGGTGGCGGCGCGGTCAACGGCGTAGGACGCGTTCCGCAGGCCCAGGGCCACCAGGTCGGCCAGGTCCTCGTCGTCCTCCAGCAACAGGATGCGCATGGCGTGTGCCCCTCCCAACCCTCCCGGCCGGCCGTTCAGTTGGGGACGGCCGTGGCGGTGAAGGCGCCGCCGGGGCCTTCGAGGACGAGTGTGCCGTCCCCGAAGGTCGCCGTCACCTCCGGTGCCCCGCCGGCCGGGTCGACCGGGCGGTAGCCGCCGTCGGTCGAGGGCAGCAGCGTCAACGACGGCGGGCTCGCCGGCCCCTCGGCGCCCGCGACGGCGCCGCCCTCGTCCAGCGCGTACCAGAGGGTGAGGGTGGCGTCGCCGCCGCCGACCGTCACATAGGTGCGCACCTCCCCGCCGGCGACCACGGTGCCCTCGAAGGTCACGTCCCCGATCGACCCCAACTCCGCCTCCAGCAGACCGAGTTCCTCCCGCCCCTCGGGCGTCTCCCCGGCCAGCAGGCCGGCCACGCCCCGCTCGTGCGCGGCCAGGTCGTCGGCGGTGAAGCCGCCGCCCGGCGGGTGGAGCGCGGCCACCGCGTCGGCGCCGAACGGGGTGACCTCAAGGCCGTTTTCGCCCGCCTCGACCTCGAACGTTCCGCCGTCCGGCAGCCGGTAGCGGCCGGCGACGGCGGCCAGCTCGGCCGGGTCGACTTCGGCGGCCGGCAGCTCGGGGGCGGGCGGCGTCCCGCCGGTGAGCAGCGCCTCGCCGACCGCGCGCAGCAGCTCCTCGGCCGTGATCTCCTGGGTGTTGGAGGCGATCGCCACCGCGCGTTCGCGCTCGGGCAGCCAGGCGACGGCCACGTCCTGGCCAGTCGCGCTGCCACCGCCGGCGACCGCCAGCACCGGCGCGCCGAAGACCTCGGCGTCCAGGACGACCCAGCCCGGGCTCTCGGCGCGGCCGTCGCCGTGGTCGAAACCCGGCGTGGCGACCCGTTCGGTGGACTCCGGCGAGAGCAGCTCGCCGGTGAACAGGGCGTCCGTCCAGGCCGCCAACTGCCCGGTCGTCGCGGCCAGATCGCCGGTGCCGGCGAGCGCCCAGTGCGGGCCGGCGAAGTCGCCGCGCTGCTCGCTCGGACCGTTCTCGCCGTGGCCCACGGCGCGCGGGCCCGGCGCGGCCGGCTCCCCGTCCCAGAAGCCGCCGGCCACGGTGCCGTCGGGCAGCGGCAGGATCTCCTCGGCGAGATGGGCGCGGTGGCCGCGCTCGGACCGTTCGTCGACGATCAGCGCCAGCAGGGTGTAACTGGCGTCGCTGTAGCGGAAGTCGGTGCCGGGCGGGAACGCGGGCTCGGCCGCGTTGAGCGCGGCGATCGCCTCGGCGCGGGTGAGCGGGCGGTGGTCCTCGCCGACATGGCCGGTCAACCCGCCGGTGTGGAGGAGGAGTTGTTCGACGGTGACGGCGGCGGCCGGCCCTTCGAGGCCGGGTAGCAGCGCGCCGGCCTGGTCGTCCAGGGCGAGCGCGCCGGCGTCGGCGAGGTCGAGCACGGCGGCGGCGGTGAACGCCTTGCTCACCGAGCCGAGGGCGAAGACCGTGTCCACGGTGACGGGTTGGTCCCGCTCCCGGTCGGCCGTCCCGTAGGCGGAGAGGCACTCCGGCGTGCCGCCGTCCAGCACGGCGACGCCGCCGCTGAAGCCGGCGTCGGCCCAGGCGCCGAGCGCGGCGTCCAGCGCCGGCGGGCAGCTGGCGGCGTTCGGCCCGCCGGCGGGCTGGCCGCCGGCGGCCGTGTCGTCGGAGTCCGCCGTCGCGGAGCACCCGGCCAGTGCCGCCCCAACCGCCGCCAGCACGCCGGCCGTTGCCGTCGCCGTCACCCCCGTCCAGCGCCGCCGCCGGTCGTTCCCCACCTGCCGTGATGCCCGTCGTTCACTTCGTTCGCGTCGTTCCATGGGGCGACGGTAGGAAGCGGGGTGCGAACCTGAGGTGAACGGACGCGCGGGACCGCCGGAGGGTGCGGTTGTCGGGCGCCGTCAACTAGTCAAGCTGGACAGCCGGTTCGGGGCGGTGGACGCCGGCCGGGCGGTAGCCGAGGGATTCGGAGACCCCCACCAGATCGGCCAGGTACCAGAGGGTGGCCAGCCACATCTCGGTGCCCTGGAGCCCCGGCCGGTCTCCCCGCCCGGCCGGCCCGCCGACCGGCGGCTGGCGGAAAGGGAAGCCCTCTCCGTCCACCCAGCGCTCCAACAGCGGGCCGCACTGGCCTGCGGCCCAGGCGGAGACCTCCTCCGCCCGGTGGTTCGGCGCCTGCCGGGCGGCCAGCCACAGCGGGTGCGCCACGTCGAGAACGTTGCAGGCCGTGGTGCGCCCAGGACCGAAGTGGCGGGGATCGGCGGCGTGCCGCAGCACCGTGTCGACCACCCGCTCCGGATAGGGCACCGGCAGCCCGAACTGGGCGAACGAGCCGCGCGCCGCCCGGTAGTAGCCGTTGACCGGCTGGAGCAGCCCGTCGGCGGCCCGCTCCTCGCTCCACAGCCCGGTCCCCGGCCGGCAGTGCGTCAGCAACCAGCCGAAGAGGACGTCGAGTTGACCTCGGGCGCGGTCGGGTCCCGCCGGGTCGAGCGACAGGTTCCAGTAGAGCGCCGTGCCCAGCGTGTCCACTCCGGCGCCCGCGCTCCAGCCTCCCTCCCGCCAGGGCAACTCGGCGAGCACGAGGCGGAGTTCGTCGGCGTCGAGCCCGGCGACCGCGCCCACGGGGTGGGTGAACGAGGAGCCCAGCAGATCCAGCGCGTAGCCCAGGCTCAGCACGTGGTAGTCGGCGTTGCCGTCGGCGCCGAAGCCGGCGGGGGCCGGGCCGTGCCGGCCCGTTCCGCTCAGGCCCGCGGTCAGGCCGGTCGCCGGGTCCTGCCCCTGGCGCAGCCGCCGGACGTGTTCGGCGGCCGGCAGCTGCGCGGGGGCCCGGCCGTGGAGCAGGGCGAGGATCTCCACGGCGTCGGCGTGCGCCCGCAGGGTGGGCGGCGCGTCGGGGGCGTCCAGGTAGCGGCCGGTGGGGGTGCCGTCCGGCGCCACCGCGTCCGGCTCCCAGACGCGGGCCACCACGGCGTCGGTCTGCTCGCGGGCCCGCTCGGCGAACTCCCCGAGCCGGGCGCCGAGTTCGGCCCGCTCGTCGCGACGCGACCGGCCGGGCGCGCGCCGGTCGCGGATCACCCGTGCCGGGTTGCCGCCGACCACCGCCCACTCCGGGACGTCGCGGGTGACCACGGCGCCAGCGCCGATCACCGCGTGCGCGCCGACGGTGACGCCGTCGAGCAGGACGGCGTGGGAGCCGATCCACACGTCGTCGCCGACGACGATGCCGCGCTCGCTGGTCGGCTGGCGGAAGACCGGCCGGTCGGGCGCCATCCCGTGGTTGAACCCGAGGATAGAGGCGTGGGCGCCGATCCGCACCCCGTTGCCCAGGGTGACCGTGCCGCGCACCACGGCGAACGGGTTGAGCGTGCAGTCGTCGCCCGCCGTGACCGTGCCGGTGAGGTAGGCGTGGGCCGCGACATAGCAGCGGGCGCCCAGCCGGAGTGCGGTCGGCTGGACCATCGCCAGCTCGGAGAGGAAGGTGCGGTCCCCGATCGCGCTGTCGCCGGCCGGGTCAGTCGTGGCCAACACGGCGCGCTGCCGGGCTCGTTGGGCTGTCCGCCGCTCCTCGTCGGCCCGTTCCCAGAACAGCCAGGCGTTGTAGTCCAGCAGGCGCGGGTCGTCGGGGCGGTCGGGCTCGCGAACCTGGTCGGTGGGGGCGGGCTGGTCGCGGTGGTCGGTGTTCGCTTCGGCCGGGGCGGGATGGTGCGGTGACATGGCGGTGAACGAACCTCTGCGCTGGGCGGTGCTTCCGACCGCATCGTCCCCCGCCCGTTCGCTCCCGTCCACACCCGGCCGTTCCGCCGGCCGCCGGCACCGCCGCCGGAACGGCGCGTTCCGGAGAGGCCGCCCGCCTAGACTGGCCCTTCGTCGCGGGAGGCCCGCCGGCCGAGGGGAGAACGGGTGGCGATCGAGGTGCCGCGCCGGGCCGTGCTCTCCCGGCCGCTGTCGGTCCCGTTGATCGCCACCGTGGTGGTCGCGCTGCCGCTGGCCGTCGCCGCCCAGCCGGGCACCGGGCTGCGGGACACGACGTTCTGGCTCCAGCTGGTGGTGGCCTGCTACGCCGGGGTGCGGCTGTGCGCGATGGTGCTGTCCGGCCGACGGCGGCTGATTCAGGGCGCGTTCTGGCTCTTCGGCTATCTCGCGATGGGCATCGCGCCGCTGGCGCAGAGTGTGTTGGGCCGCGACCCGACGCCCGTGCTCGGCCCGCGCGAGGACACCCAGCTGGCGACCGCTCTGGTGCTCTGCGGCATGGTCGCCTTCGACGTGGGCGCGCTGCTGGCGCGGCTGCGCCCACTGGGCAGGGAACGGGGCCGACCCGCCAGCGTGCACCGGGGGCGACTGGCGCTGCTGGTGCTGCTCGCTTATGTGGCCAGCGGCCTGCTGATCGTCCAACTCGGGGGCCCTGGGGTGTTCTTCACGAGCCGTCAGGAGATCAGCGCCAGCCTCGCCGAGGCGACGGGCGCGCCGGCCGAAGGGGCGGACGGCGGCGGGGAGGCGGGCAGCGCGCTGCTGCGCGGCTTCGGAACCGTGCCGGCGATGCTGGCGTTGCTCTTCCTGACCCGCTGGCTGGTCACCTCGCGCGCGGCGCGGCGCCGGCCGGCCGTGGTGCTGCCGTGGGCCGGGCTGCTGGTGGTCAACGCGATCGTCAACAACCCCATCTCCAACCCGCGTTACTGGTTCCTCACGGTGCTCTTCGCGCTGCTGTTCACCATCTTCCCGCGCAGCCCGGTGATGTACCGGGCCGCGCTGGCGGTGGGACTGGCCGTGGCGCTGCTGGTCTTTCCGTTCACCGACCGGTTCCGCTACGACGAGGACACGCGGCGGCCGCTGGAGACCGACTCCGTTCTGGAGCCGCTGGTGGTCAAGGACTACGACCAGCTGAACATGTTCGCCAACACCGTCACCTTCGCCGCCGACGGCCACGGGCACTCCTACGGCGAGCAACTCGCGGGCGCCGCACTGTTCTTCGTGCCGCGCGGCATGTGGAGCGACAAGCCGGAGGACACCGGCTTCCTGGTCGGCGGCTGGATGGGCACCGACAGCGCCAACCTCTCCTCCCCGCTGTGGGCCGAACTGTGGCTGGACTTCGGTCCGTTGGGGATGACGGCCGGCTTCGCCGCGATCGGCTACCTGGCGGCCCGCACCGACCGCCGCTATGTGCGGCGCACCGTGGACGACCCGTCGCCGGGGAACGTGCTGGCCGTGGTGGTGCCGGTGCTCGCCGGCTACAGCTTCATCCTGCTGCGCGGCTCGCTGCTCCAGGCGTCCGGCCGCATCGGCATCGCGCTGCTGTGCCTGGCGCTGGTCACCACCTTCCGCCCCACCCGCCGGTCCGAGCTGCGGTGAGCGGTCCGCACTCCTGGCCGGTTTCCTAGGCTGGGCGGCATGACCGAGGAGACCCAGGTGCCGCGACCGAGCCAGCCGCCCCAGGTGCTGTTCCCGTGCGATCCGCTCAACCCCCGCCGAACGGACGGGCACTTCGCCGCCGAGGCCCGCGCGGTGCGGGAACGCGGCGGCACGGTCGCGCTGATCGACCACGACGCGCTGCTGGCCGGCGACGCGGCCGGGGCCGTCGCCCGCGTGCCGCGCGGGCTGGGGGCCGCCCGTTACCGGGGATGGATGATTCCGGTCGACGACTACGCCGCGCTGGACGCGGCGCTGGCGGCACGCGGCGCGGGGCTGCTGACCACGCCGGACCAGTACCGCTCCGCGCACCAACTCCCCGGCTGGTACGGGGCGTTCGCGGCCCGCACGCCCGCGAGCCGCTGGCTGGCGTGCACGCCGGGGGAGGTGCCGGCCGAGGCGGAACTGACGCGGCTGGCCGCCGAGTTGCCCTCCGGCCCGGGCATCGTCAAGGACTGGGTCAAGTCCCGCAAGCACGAGTGGGACACCGCCTGCTACGTCCCCGACCTGCGGGATTCGGCGGGGCTGCGCCGAGTGGTGGCCGAACTGGTCGCTTTGCAGGGCGAGTTCCTTGCCGGCGGGGTGGTGTTGCGGGCGTTCGAGACGTTCACCGGCCCCGAAGTCCGGGTCTGGTGGCGGGACGGCGAGCCGCGCCTGTTCACGCCCCACCCGGATGCGGACGACGTCTCCGTTCCCGCCGTCCCGGCCTCGGTGCTGGACCAACTGGGGTCTTCTGTACGGACGTTGGGCTGTCCGTTTGTCACCACGGATGTGGCGCTGCGCAGCGACGGCGTCTGGCGCGTGATCGAGGTCGGCGACGCGCAGGTCAGCGACCGCCACCCCGCCGTCGCACCGGAGGACCTCTCCGCCCTCCTCGCCACGGCGGATTGAGGGCCGGATGGCCCTGCGCGGAACCCAGGCCCACGGAACTGGTGACGCGCTGCCGCCGCTGGTCCGGCGGGCCCTCGACGCGGCCCGCGCGAACGGCTTCGCGTTCTCCTGCCGGCGCCCGGACAGGGCCGCCCGCTCCGGCCGTTGGCGGCGGGCGCGCCGGCCGCCATCGGCGAGACCGGGACCGGGACCGGCTGTGGCGTCGGCCTCGCCTGGCTGGCCTCGGGCGCGCCCTCGGGCACCCGGCTGACCAGCGTGGAACGGGACCGGGGGCGGGCCAGCGTCGCCCGGGACGTCTTCCGGGACCACGAGCGGGTCGAGATCCTGTACGGCGACTGGCGGCGCGTCGAGGAACGGGGCCCGTACGACCTGCTGGTGCTCGACGGCGGGGGCCAGGCGAAGGGCGACGGTGAGGCGGATGACGGAGGCGAAAGGCCGGCCCCCGGCGAGAGCGCCGCCGATCCCGCGCGGCTGCTGACGCCCGGTGGGACGGTGGTGATCGACGACTTCACCCCGGCCACGACCTGGCCGCCCCGGTTCAACGGGGCGCCGGACGCGGCCCGAGTGCACTGGCTTGCCCATCCGGAACTCCGCGCCGCCGAACTGCGGCTGGCCCCCGACCTCGCCGTGATCGTCGGCACCCGCCTCCCGAGCACGTGAACGCCGGCGGGGCGCCGGCGTCGGGCCGGCGGTCGGGCCCTGTGCCCTCCGCCGAGCCGCAACCGTTCAGGAGCGTGACCGGTCCAGGAACTCGGCCAGCCACGCCTCGTGGTCGGCGCTTCCGTGGAGCGGGGTCGCCGGCGCGGCCGGCAGGTCCGCGCCGGCCAGGCGGTCCAGCGCGGTCCACACGGCGTCATCCGCCAACTCCGGCGCGTTTCCCTCCATCTCCGCCAGCGCCCAGTCGGCGGAGGTGGCCGCACTGCCGGGGTCGGCGAGCAGGAGCCGCAGGCGGCGCTCGATCTCCGCCCGCAAATCGGGCCGTTGGCCGCGCGGCGCACTCATCGCGGCGCGATGCGTCGCGGGGCGACTCGTCGTGGGGGGCGGTCATCGGCGCGGCCGGTCATCGCGGGGGACGGTCATCGCGGGGCGACTCGTCGGCGCGGACGGTCCCGCAGCACCTCGGCGACGCGGCGGTCCGGGGCGGCGTGCGAGGACTGTCCGTCGTGGCCACTCTCGATCTCCCAGAGCAGGTTCTGGAGGATGCGGGCCTGCGTCCAGGCGACGGCGCGGTCGCGGTCCAGGTCGAGGATGTCCGTCATCAGATCGAAGCGGCGCAGCACCCCGCGCGCCGCGTCGTCGCCGGCCGTCACCTCCTCCCACCGGTTGTGAAGCGCGGGCAGCAGCTCGAACGCCGGGTCTCCGGCCAGTGGCTTGGGGTCGATCGCCAACCAGTCGGCGCGTCGGTCGCCGTCGGGGAGCGGGGCCAGGACGTTGCCGTAGTGCAGGTCCCAGTGGAGCAGCCGATCGCCCGCGCCGTCCGGCAGCACCTCGGCGAGCGCGCCCGCGCAGTGGTCGAGCAGCGAGCGCACCGCAGGGTCGCCGGCCCGCTCGCGTGCGGCGGGGGCGCGGCGCAGCAGGTCGGCGGCGATGTCGGCGAGGCGGCGCAGCCCGGGCGGGGCGGGGGTGGCGGTGAGCTGGGCGAGGCGTTCGGTGAGCAGCCGAAGCGCCTCGTCGGCGTCGGGCACGATCGCCAACGAACGGGTGGCGTCGAGGCGTTCGAGGAGCATCGTGCCGGTCTCGGGGTCGTGTTCCAGGAGCCGCACCGCGCCCTCGCCGCGCCAGGCGCGCAGGGCGGCGGGTTCGCCGCCGGTCTCCTCGTCGACGGGCTGGAGCTTCAGCACGGCGGCCGTGCCGTCGGCGCGCCGCACCGGGAGCACCAGCGCGACGGCCCCGCTGTCCGCCGGGCCGTCCGGCGTCAACGCCCACCGTTCCAGGAGCCGTTCGGCGAGCGCCGGCAGCCCGGCGGTCCAGGCGCGGCCGACGGCGCCGAAGTGCGTGACATGCGCGGCGGCCAGGGCGGCGGGCACCTCGATGGGCGGACGGGGGCGGCTCATGCGGACACCTCGGGTGGTCGGGTCGACGTGCCGGGGCGCGGCGCCCGGTCCCCGGGCGTCTCGCGGCAGGGCATCCTCATCGAACCCCGGCTCGTCCCCGATCGCCAACTCCTCGGCGGCCACCCACCGATGTGGCCCACCCCATCGGAAACGTCGGGGGTGGCCGTGTCGGCGCCGGCGGCCGACTCCCAGCCCGCCACGGGCGGATGGCTCCACCCGTCCACCTCCAGCCGATCCACCGCGCCATAGACCGTCTGCTCCTCGTATGACGACAACGTCGACCCACCCCCTTCGAGTCTCGCCGAACGCGGCACCGCACCTTGCGGCGACGGCGGCTCGCCCTGGCAGCGGCCGAACGGCCCCCGATCTCCCAGCGGATCACCCCCTTTCATCGTCACGATCACAACGCCTTCCCCTCACAACCCGACCGTCGGCCGCCCCGGTCCGATCTGCGAGAGGAGCCCCGGTGTCCCCCTCGCCGAGCCGCCCTCACCTATAGAGACGCGCCAACCCATCCAGAACGTCGCACACCAGTTGTTGAACGGGCCGATCCCGCTCGGCCGACGCCCGCGCCTCCGCCCCGGCCCGCCCTGCCCCTGCCCCGGCCCCGGCCCCGCGATCGCGACGTGACCGTGCCGTTGTCGGCGGCGTCTGTCAGAGTGGTGCCGTGGAGCCACTGAGCGATCAAGACCCCCGGCGGCTGGGTGAGTTCACGCTGCTCGCGCGGTTGGGCAGCGGCGGGATGGGGCGGGTGTACCTGGGGCGTTCGCCGGGTGGGATGCAGGTCGCGATCAAGGTGATCCGCGAGGACATCGCGGAGGACAGCGGTGTCCTCGCCAGGTTCCGCCGCGAGGCGGCCACCGTGCGCGCGGTGCGCAGCCCCTACACCGCCCGTCTGGTCGCCGCCTCGCTGGACGCGCCGCCGCACTGGCTGGCCACGGAGTTCGTCCCGGGCCCCACCCTGCTGCGCGCCTCGCGCGGCACGCCGCTCGAACCGGCCCTGTGTGTCGGCCTGTTCGCGGCCCTCGCGGAGGCGCTGGCCGCCGTGCACGCGCATGGCGTGGTCCATCGCGACGTCAAGCCGCACAACGTCATCCTGTCCCCCGGCGGCCCGCAGCTGATCGACTTCGGGATCGCCAGGGCGGCCGAGCACACCGTGTTGACCCACACCGGCCAGACGCCCGGCACCGTCGGCTACACCGCGCCCGAGGTGCTGCTGGGCGGTCCGGCGGGGCCGGCAGCCGACGTGTTCGCGCTCGGCGCGACGATGGCCGCCGCCGCGACGGGCCGCCCGCCGTACGGCGCGGGCGAGTGGCCGGTGGTCAGCTACCGCGTGGTGCACGGGGAGGTCGACGTCGAGGGCGTCGAGCCTCGCCTCGCCGAGCTGATACGCGGCTGCGTGGCGCGCGAGCCGGGCGACCGCCCCGACCCGGCGGAGATCGTTCGGCGTTGCGCGGTCTCGTTCGCGCTCGCCGAATACCCGCCCTATCGGCGGCTGCTCGAAAGCGCGGCGCCCGCGCCCCCGCCGCCCCCGGCGCACCCGCCCGCAACGCGCCGCCGGCGCGCGCCCCTGCTGGCGGTGGGCGGCCTGGCGGCCGGCGGCCTCACGGTGGCGCTGCTGCTGTGGCTGCTCCCGGACGGCGAGAGCGGGAACGGCGGGAACGGCGGGGCGGCCGGCGAGTCCCCGGTCGAGTCGCCCGCCGAGTCGCCGGACGAGGGCGAGATCGGCGGCGAGACCGCCGGTGAGAGCGACGGTGCGGGCGGGAACGGCACGGGCGGGAGCGGCGCGGGGGGCGAGCGGTTGACCATCGGTGTGAAGTTCGATCAGCCCGGCCTGGGCGTCCAGGACGTCAACGGTGAGCTGAGCGGCTTCGAGGTGGAGGTCGCCCGCTATGTCGCCGCCGAGTTGGGCTTCGACGAGGACGACATCGACTGGGTCGAGGCTCCCGCCGCCGAGCGGGAGAACCTGCTGCTGCGGAACGAGGTGGACCTCGTCGTGGCCACCTACACCATCACCGAGGACCGGGAGGCCGTCGTCGACTTCGCCGGCCCCTATCTCACCGCCCACCAGGACCTGTTGATCCGCGCGGAGGACGAGGTGGCCGACGTCGCCGCGATCAACGACCTCACGCTGTGCTCGGTCACCGGCAGCACCTCGGCGCTGAACGTGCGGGACGGTCTGGCGCCCGGCGTCCGCCTGGAGGAGGCCGCCACCTGGAGCGAGTGCTTCACCGCCCTCGACGAGGGCCGGGTGGACGCCCTGACCAACGACGACGCCCTGCTGGTCAGCTACGCCACCAGCGCGGAGAGCCCGGGCGGCTACCGCCTCGCCGGCCTCGGGCTGAGCACGGACTACGAGTACGGAATCGGCATTCCCGAGGGCGAGACGGAGCTGCGCGACGAGATCAACGCGGCGCTGTCCCGGATGATCGAGGACGGTTCGTGGGAGGCGGCCCTTCGGGCCCATCTCACCGGCGTGGCCGACTACGACCCGAGCCCGCCGGAGCTGTGAGTGCCGGAGACGTTCTCCGGGGGAAGGGGCGTCGCCCGGCTCTCCCGCCGGAACCGGCGGAAGAACTCCCCCATCACCTCGGCGACCGGCGCGTGTCGGGCGAGGAGCGCCGCCACGCCAGCGGAGACGTTCTCCGGTACGTCTCCCCTCGCACAGGCGCGTACGAACGCGGCCCGTTCCTCGGGCGGATGCCCGTAGAGGGCGACGGACAGCCAGTTCACCAGGTAGGTGGCGGCATAGCGGCGGTCGTAGCTGAGGTGCCGGTGCAGGAAGTCGGCCTCGTCCGGGGCGAGTTGGAAGCGGGAGGAGAGCGCGAGCCCGAAGTCGGCGAAGTAGAGCCGCCGCCCGTCGGTCAGGATGTTCTCGAAGTGGGCGTCGAGGTGCAGCAGCCCCTGGGCGTTCATGAACGAGATCCCGGAATCCAGCTCGCGTTCCACCATGGCGCAGGCCCGTTCGGCCTCCGCCCCGCCGGCGGCGATCCGTTTGTCCAGCCAGTGGTGCAGCGTCGCCGGGAGGTACTCCAGGAACAGGACGAGGCGCGCGGAGGAGTCCCGGAGCGCCTCGATCCGGCGGCGGATCTCCGTTCCGCCGCCCCAGTAGGCCACCGCCCGTTCCACGTCGGCCAGTTCCTCGGGCAGCGGCCGGGGCTCGGCCGGCAACACCCGCCAGTGGTGGGTCAGCGGGAAGCCCTCGTGTTCCCCCGCGAGCACCCAGTTCGTCGTCATGACGTGCACGGCCAACTCCCGCCAGGCGCCGAGGCCCGGGCTGCCGACGGTGCCGATGCCGTAGTGGCAGAACGCCGGCAGCGCGAACAGGTTCGCCGTGGAGTGGACGTTCTCCGGCCGCCGTTCGAGGTCGGTGAGGCGCACCTGTTTGACGAAGACGGGCGTCCCCTCGATGTCGAGCAGCGCCGAGGTCCCGCCGATGCCGGTGCCCAACGGCTGGGCGCCGTCGACCCGTTCGCGCAGTTCCCGGCCCCCGCACAGCGCGAGGGAGGTGGCGACGGCGGCGTGGGCGGTCAGGCGGGCTTCGCGGCCGTTCACGAAGGCGGTCCATTCATGAAGGGGGTCCGTTCATCGTTGGGGCGGGGTGGCGGGCCGCCAACCGTCGCCGCGCGTGAAGGACTCGGCCCGGGCGAGGAGTTCGGCCAGCCGCCAGCCCCTGGCCTCGGTCCACGCGTCGTCGTAGTAGGTGTCCCGGTACGGCTCTCCGGCGTCGCCGACGAGCGCGACGACCGGCCCGGCGTCCCCGCCGCCGGCCCGGCGCATCCGGTCGACGAGGTGGAACGCGCCCCAGAGGCTGCGGAGTTCCAGCGCCGCGCGGAGCCGGACCGCCGCCTTCGCGGGATCGCGGTCTCAGCGCGATCCCCGCTCGGCCGCCCAGGCGTCGCACTCCACCAGCCGGGGCGGCTCGACCGTGGAGGCGCCGGCGGTGTACGCGAGCCAGAGCAGGTCGAGGTGGGCGAACCAGGACTCGGTGCCGGAGTCCACCCAGATCCGCAGGACATGCCCGCCGGGCGGGCCGGTGAGGTCCCACCACGCCCACCCACGCATCCCGAACCCGGGCTCGAAACGGGACAGCCAGTCCGTCAGCTCCCAGGGCCCGTCCGTGCCGGGATGCGCCTGGTACCGCGCCCGCCCGGCGAGCGCGAACTCGGGTGCCTCATCGGGCACTTCCCCACCCGTCGACACGGCCCGAAACCAGCCCGGGATGTCCTCCGTCGGCAGCTCCTCGGCCTCGAAGTCCGCGGTGGCCGCGAGGGTCAACGTCGGGGCCAGCACCTCCCGCAGGCGACGCTCGTAGTCGGCGGCGGCCACTGCGGGCCGGACGGTGAGACACGCCAACTCCGGCGGCGAGGAGACGTTCTCCGGTGTGCGCACCAGCCGGTCCCGCTCGGCGGCCAGCGCCCTCGCACTCACCTCGACCACGCTCGTCGTCCTCTTCAGCTCAGCTTCTGGTGACGCTTCCAGAGCCGGGAATGATGGCGTTCTGGAAGTCGTCCAGCATACTGCCGGGCAGCCCGTAGAGGTCGGCTCCCCTCGTCGGATCGGAGATCTCCGGGCAGATCCGCTTCATCTCCCGCCATTCGGCACGAGTGAAACCACCCGGGTTCTGCTGTGGAACCGCCGTCCTGCGCACCTGTTCCAGGAAGTCGTTCCGCACCCGGAAGGACACGATCTCGCCCACGCCGCCCCGGAAGTTGAGCGTGTGGGCGATGTCCCCGCTGAGGTTGACGTAGAGCTGCTGCTGACCGGTGATCGTGACGTCGCCGTTCGGGTCCACATGCATCCGCTGGCTGCCCGGGTGACTGGTCTGCCGCCGGAAACCCGCTGTGGTCCCATCGTGCGGTGCCAGGCCGAGCGGGTCCGATCCGATCATGGGGTTCGGGACGTACGCCCCGGGGTTGTCCGCGGGGACCAAGCCCAACGGGTCCTGGGTGACGTAGGCGGCGGTCTCCGGATCGTAGTGACGCTGGTAGTTGTAGTGCCACTCCGTCTCGTCGTCCGCGTACTGCCCCGGGAAGCGGAGGGGCGTCGTCGTCGGGTACGGCCTTGAAGACAGGGGCACGCCCCACACCGTGGATCGCGACTCCCAGGCGGGTGCGCCTCGTTCGTCCACCAGCAGGACGGGCGCGCCGACCAGGTCGGGGACCATGGCGTAGAAGCGCCGGTCGACCTCGGTCCGGGGGCCCCTCGACCTGAACCAGGGGGGTCGTCCCCTCGTACTCCCAGGTGAGGCTGGTCGCCGTCGCGTCGGGGCGGTGGGTGGTCTGCTCAACGAGCTGGCTGTCCTGCCAGGTGAAGTCCGTCCGCTCAACGGCGACATGGGGATCATCGGCGGCCAGGCGCTCCTTACACACACGTCGCCCCAGGGCGTCATAGCCGTAACGCCAGTGCGTGCCCTCCGGGGTGGTGACGGACACCAACCTGTCGTCGGCGTCCCAGACGTAACGCCAGACCTTCGACGTTCCCGAGAGCGTCGTGCGACGGCGCTCCACCACGCGCCCTGCGGCGTCCCGTTCGCAACGGGTTCGGCGGGCCCCGACCGGGCGCCGCTCGACGTGGCCCGGTGTTCCTTCGGCCTCCGGCACGGCCTCCCACCGGGCCTCGACCAGGTCACCGTTGTCTCCGTAGGTGTACCGCTCGTCCGCTCCGGGGCCGTCAACCCGGGTGACCCGCCCGCCCTCGTCCAGCGTGAGGCGGGTGGTGCCCACCGATCCGGAGATCTCGACCGGATGGTGGTCCGCGCGGTAGGCGAACGAGCGGTGCCAGACCTCCCGCCGCTCGCGTCCCGTGACGGTCTGGTCAGTGACGCGTCCGGCGACATCCCAACGCCGCACGACAGCGCACTGGTCGCCCACCTTCAGGGTTCGGACCAGCCCGTCCGCCGACCGTTCGAAGGTGAGGGTGCGACCCGCCACGGTCAGTTCGGCCGGCGCACCGTCCACGTGGGTCCACCGGCTCTCCACGCCCGAGGGGGTGACTCGTTCAAGGATCTCTCCCCGGGCGTCGCGCGTCACGGTGAGAGTACGACCGTTGACCGTCTCCGTGAGCCACCGACCGGCGGCGTCGTAGCTGCGGCTCAGCGCGGCGTCCGGGGTCTCGGCCGTCAGGAGGCGCCCCAGCGGGTCACGGACGAACCGGGTGTGGACACCGTCCGACGTGGTGCGCTCGACGACTCGCCCCAGGACGTCGTGCCGGAAACGGACTGACTGTCCGGTCGCGTTGGCCCACGCGACCACCCGGCCGGCCGCGTCGGTGCGGTAGCGGGTGGTCCGGCCGTCGAAGTCCGTCTGGGATGTCAGGCGTCCCGCCGCGTCGTACTCGTAGTGCCACACCCGCCCCTGTGGATCGATGACCTCGCTGATCCGCAACTCGGTGTCGCGCACGAAGCGGTATGCCGCACCGTCGGGACCGACCCGGCGGACGGGCAGGTCGAAGGCGCCGTACTCGATGGTGGTGGTCGCCCCGTTCTCGTCGACGACGGTCTGGCAGTTCCCCTCGGCGTCGAAGGTCCAGGCGCGGATGTCACCGGCTGGTCCGACGCGCCGCAGCAGGTGCCCCTCTGGCGACCAGGTCAACTCCGTCTCGCCGCCGGACGCGTCACGGACGCGGGTGACCCGCCCGAAGGCGTCCTGGGCATAGCGGACCGCCACGTCCTGGGGCGCGACAAGGGCGATCGGCAGTCCTGCCCCGTCGCACTCGATCCGCGTGGTGGTTCCGTCCGCCTCGGTGATGCCGCTCGGTCCGCCACGCTCGTCGTAGGTGGTGCGGGTGCGGTGCCCGACGGGGTCGACGAGGACGGTGGGGTTACCCCGCCCGTCGAAGGACTGGCGCCAGACCGTTCCATCCGGTTGAGTGACCTCCGTGACCAAGCCCAGTTCGTTGTGTTCCAGGCGCGTGCTCAACCCGTCGGGGCGAACGATGACGGTGACGTCGCCGTGGTCGTCGTATTCGTAGCGGGTGGTGTGGCCGAGGGGGTCGGTGACGGTCAGGGTGCGGTCGTAGCGGTCCCAGGTGTGGGTGGTGGTGTGGCCCAACGGGTCGGTCTGGGCGATCAGTTGGAACGATTCGTTGAACTGGTAGACCGTGTCGTGGCCCAGGGAGTCGGTGACGACCGTGCGGTGGTTGCCCGCGTCATAGGCGTAGCGGTACTCCAGCGCGCGGTCGGTGCCGGTGGTGTAGACGCAGCGGCCCTGCTCGTCGTAGGCGTAGGAGTACCAGTAGCCGTTACGGTCCTCCCAGCGGGACATCCGGGCGTGCTCGTCGTAGGAGAACCTCAGTGGCAGCCCCGAGGAGTTGGTGATCTCGGCCAGCAGCCCGGCGGTGTCGTAGCCGTAGGTCAGCAGGGTGGGCTGGTCAGGGTCGTTGAGGAGCGTCAGCGCGGTGACGCGGTTGTTCTCGGTGGCGATGCCGAGGTGGTAGCCGCCCGAGTGGTGGATGTCGGTGGGGGCGCCGGTTGTCGTAGGCGAGTTGAATGCGGTTGTTGTTGCGATCGGTGATCGCGATCAGGGGCAGCTCACCGCCGGAGCGGCCCTCCACGGGCGCGAAGTGGAGAGGTGTCCGGTTTCCCGCTGATGGACGCTCATCGGCGCCTCGGGCTGCCCGTCCCAGGACAGCGGCCAACGCGGTCCCTCGACGGGAAGAACCGGCTCGTCGGGAAGGGGACGCGGGTAGAGCAGCGTCATCCCGTCGGCGGTGAAGAATCTGGCGCCGTGCTCGTCGAGGACCAGGCGCTGGTCGAGGGTGGACGCCCAGGACGAGCCGAACCAACGCCCCGCCCGGTAGGTGGAGATGTGGTGGCGTTCGACCACCAGCGGCAGCACACCGGGAAGGTCGACATCCACCGCCGACATCAACAGCTCGCCGGTGGCCACATCGACCGGGTCACCGCAGGCGTTGCGCCCGTTCATCGGGATGCCATCGCCCCGGGTGCGCCGGCCCAGCCGCAACGCGCCCTGCCGCAGACCCCGCAGACCCGTCGAGGCCGCGCCCCGGAGTCCGCGGGCCAACCCGCCCAGGGTCGTCAGGCCCTTCATGCCCGGAATGCAGTCCAATGCCGCGAACGCGACATCGAGCGATCCCGCCTCACCCTTCGCGTACTTGATCAACGTGTCGGCCAGCACGACCAGCGCGGCGGCCAGAACGACCCAGGCCAGGGGGCCGCCGATGATCATCACCACGACGCCCAGGACGGCGACGATCACCTTGCAGACCTCGACAAGGGTGTCCCAGTTGTCGGTCACCCACTTGATCGCCTTCTCCCACCACTTGCGGTTCTGAATGCCGGCATCGGAAGCCTCCTCGATGCCCTGCGCACAGATTCGGGCCGCCTCCTCCCGCATCTCCTGTGCGTCGAGGGCGAGTTGACGGGCGGCGGCGAGGCGTTCCTCGGCGTCGGCGACGCGGGCCCGCGCCGCGCCGGCGGCCGCCTCCGCCGCCTGCCGGTCGCGGGCGGCCGCGCGGACATCCGCCTCGTCCGGCGGCTCGACGTTCTCCCGTTCCCCCTCCCGCTGAAGCCGCTCGGCCTCATCCCCGGCCCGCCCCACCCAGTCCTGCGCGTCCCCCAACGCCGCCTGTGCCGACGCCAGATCCGCCTGCGCGGAGATCGCCCGGTCCAACGCCCGGTCCGCCATCCCCTGCGCCGTCTGGAGCTTCGGCCAATAGGCGTTCAGCGCCTGCGAGCACAGGGAGTAACTGTCTTCCAGCTCGTCAGATTGTCCGGCACGCCCTCGAACTCGGAACGGAACGCGTCCGCCGACAGACCCGCCCAGTCCTACACAGCACGCTCCGACGCCAGACCACGGATCTTCCCCAACGCCTCGCTCACATCATCGGCGAACTCCTGAAGATCATCGGCCAGATCCCGCACCTCGTCCGGGTCCCCCGGCGTCGGGTCCCGATCCATATCCACCGGCGACCAGTCACTCGGACGCGCCATCGTTCTCCTCCTCGCCCCGTCCCCGCTGATGTCTCTGGACATTGACTGCCACGCACCAGACCTGCGGACGGTTGCATGAGCGCCGGCACACCTCTTCGCTCAGTTTCGCCCAGTCTCACTCAACTCCGCACCACCGTGCGGAGTTCCAGCGCCGCGCGGAGCCAGGCCGCCGCCGCCTTCGCGGCGGAGCCGATGGCCAGGCCCCAGGCCGCGCCGAGGATGCCGCCGGTGGCGTAGCCGACGAGCAGGGCGACCACCGAGAACGCGGAGAAGACCAGCTGGATGGGCAGGGTCGCGCGCGGGGTCAGCACCCGCAGCAGGAGCAGCGCGCAGGTGCCCAGGGCCATGAACGCGTACTGGCCGCCGGTGGCGGTGAGGATCTCGGACGCCGAGTCCCAGGTGGCGCCGAGGAGTTCGCGGCCCATGGTGTCGGGGAGAACGGTGAGGACCGTGGCCCACACCAGCGCCGTGACGGCCAGGGTGGCGCCGGCGGCGAGGGCGGCGCGGGCCTGACGGTGGGCGCCGGGGCGGGCGTTGAGGAGCGGCGGGCCGAAGCCGGTGGCGGCGTTGAAGAGCACGTTGAGCGGGCCGAAGAGCGTGCTGGCGCCGCGCAGCGCGCCGACGGCCAGCGGGTTGGCTATCAACCCCAGGCCGATGATGGCGAGTTGGGACGCGGCGTTGCCGACGCCGAACTCGACGACGAAGCGCCGCCCGAGGTGGCGGTGGCCGAGCAGCCGGGCGGGGCGGATGCCGCGCACCTCGCGCGTGCGCCAGGCGAGCAGCCCGGCGGCCAGCAGCAGCGCGGGCAGCGCCGACAGGCCCCAGGCGAGGACGAGTTGTCCCGGCCCCGAGCCGTGTGGCTGGGCGGCGAGCACAGGAACGACGACCGCCAGCCGCAACGTGTCGACGGTCAGGGCGAGTTGGGGTATGCCCAGCAGCGAGCAGGCGTAGCGGAGCACGTCCTGGGTGAGGACGATCGGCAGGACCAGGCCGAGGGCGGCCAGTCCGGCGGCGGTTCCGCCGGGGAGGGCGAAGGTGGCCAGCGCCAGGGCCGCGCCGAGGGCGGCCGAGCCGGCGAGGGTGAACGTCGCGGCGTCCCAACAGTGGCGGTTGAGGGTGAAGTTGGCGCCCCGGCGGAGCACCAGGGGCTGGCCGACGTAGGCACCGGTGGCGCCGAGGAGGACGGCGAAGACGGTGTAGACGACGGCGAAGGAGGCGAAGTCGTCGGCCGTCGACTGGCGGGCGGCGACGATCACCACGGCGATGTTGGTGAGGGCGGCGACGCCCTGGTCGGCGACGGCGGCCAGGGAGGCGAGGGAGGTGCGAGGGCTCTTCACGGTCGGGGGTGTCGGGGGTTCGGCGGGGCCGGCCGGGCGGGGCGAGGCGCCGTTTTCTCTGCTCACTGGGTGTTTTCTCTGCTCACTGCGGGGGTCAGTGGGTGGTTGCGGGCGATCGGGGTGCGCGCCGGGGTGCGTGGGATGGCGCACGGGGTGGTGCGCGCCGGCGCGGCCGGGCGGCGCGCGCCGTGGGTGGGTCGGTGCGGGATGGTGGGTCGGGGCGGGGTCAGGGGCGGGGGTCGTTGCTGCCGTCCTCCAGTTCGGCGGGGTTGAGCACGCGCAGGCCCATGGTCTCGGAGTTGCCCTCGCCCCGGTCGGGGGCCGGGCTGCGGCGGGCGCCCGTGGGGCCCCCGGGCGCGGCCCGTGGGGCGGGCGCGGCGGTCGGCGCGTCGCGCGGCGTCTCGGTCCGGCCACGGGTGTGCTCGGAGCCGTTGCCCCAGGAGTGGAGCACGGCGCCCAGCAGCAACCCGCCGGCGCCGACGACGAGTTCACGGACCCGGGCGAGGTCCTCGCGGCGCACCTCGCCGGGGTCGCAGACCACCAGCACGCCGTCCACGCGGTCGATCAACGCGATGGCGTCCGCGTAGGAGAGGACGGGCGGGGCGAGCACCACGACGACCGAGCCCCGGGCGTCGGCGTGGCCCAGGAGTTCGGTGGCGGCCGGGGAGGTCAGGGCGCGCGGCACGTTGCGCACCCGGCGGCCCGGGACCAGGTCGAAGATGCCGGACTCCCCCGCGTCTATCGGGACGCGCATCCCGGCCGGCCAGCCGCCGCCCTCGGCGCGGCCCGGGGTGCGGGCCCAGCCGGGGCGGACGCCGTCGGCGTGCCGCAGCTGCTCGATGAGGGTGGGGGTGCGCAGGTCGGCCTCGACGAGGAGGGCGTTCATGCCCATCTCGGCGAACGCCGCGGTGATGTTGACGGCGGCGGCCAGCGGGGTCTCGATGCCGCCGCGCGGGGCGACGACCAGCAGCCTGCGGCGCTGGGCGAAGGTCTCGTCGTAGGCGAGGCGGAACGCGATGGAACGGTACTCCTCCGCGAGCCGGCCCTCGGCGAGAAGTTGGTCGGGAACGCGCCCGGCGCGCGGCAGCACGCCGAGCACCGGCGCGCGCAGCGCGCGGGTGACGTCGCCCGCCGTGCGGACGGTGGGGTCGAAGACCAGCCGCACCCAGGCGGCCAACAGCCCCAGGCCGATGCCGACGACGTAGCCCAGGCCGAGCAGCAGCGGCAGCCCGGGCCCCGCCGGCGAGGTGGGCGGGGTGGCCTCGGTGATGACCCGGCCGCCGGTGGTGTCCAGGGCGCGCAACGCGCTGATGTCGGAGTTGAGTTCGGCGATCTGGCCGACGACCTGGGAGAGGTCGGCGACGGCCAGGTCGTAGGCGGCGGTGCCCTCGACGAGGGTGTCGACCTCGGTCTGGAGCTGGTCGCGGCGCTCCAGCAGCGGCTCGCGCTGGCCCTCAAGGGATGCGACGTTCTGGGCGATGGTCTCGTCCGCGTCGGCCTGCCGGTTGGCGAGGTAGGCGGTGACGAACGCGTTGGCGCGCTGGGCCGCGACCTCGGGGTCGTTCGCGGTGTAGGCGAACCGCAGCACCTGGGTGTTGGGCGGGTTGGTGACGGCCAGGCCGCGTTTGAGGCGGCCCAGGCTCTCGGCGGTGCCGAGGGTCTGGCCGGCGCGCTCGGCGACGATGTCGCTGACGGCGGTGCGGCGTTCGGAGCCCATGGCGACCCGGTCCATGGCGGCGGTGCCGGCGAACGGGTCGGTGGTGGGGGTGCGCAGGCTGACCTCGCTGGTGGCGACGTAGCTCTCGTTGGCGGCCAGGCCCAGCCAGGCGCCGCCGGCCAGGCCGATGAGGATGCCGCAGATGATCAGGGCTCGGTAGCGCAGCAGTTGGCGGAACTGGTCGCGCAGCAGGTCGGGTTCGTCCCAGGGCTGCTGCGGCTGGGCGGCGCGCTCCGCGCCCGCGACCGCGCTCACGCCGGCGCTCCCCGGGGCGGAAGCGCCGGGCGCGCGGCG
>NZ_RFFJ01000071.1 GCF_003696235.1 Streptomyces triticirhizae | reverse complement strand
GCGGTCGGGGACGTGCCGGCGGGGACGGCCGCTGGTGGTGAGGCCGGTCAGGGTCCAGGCGGTGACCGCGCCGTAGGCCGCGTGCGGCAGCAGGTCGCTCAGCCAGTCCGAGGCCGACCAGGTGCGCGGGTCGCTGATGCCCAGCGCGGCGATCGGCGCGTTGGCGCCGGCCAGCGCGCCGACGGTCGCCAGCACGGCGGTGGCCGTGGTGCCCGGGCGGCAGCCCGCCGCGCGGCCCAGGCCGAGGGCGGCGCCGACGCCGATGCCGGTGGCCAGCCCGAGGAGGGGGCCGAGCCCGGCGATCCGGTTGGTCCGCGCGGCGCCCTGCCCCGGCACGGGCACATGGGTCACCTCGGAGAGCCGCTCCACGCTCTCGCTCGGGGTGTCGCTGGCGCCGCGCCCGCGCACCACCATGTCCAGGTAACTGACGGCGTTGAGCGCGCTGGTGCCCGCCGCGCCGGCGGCGGCGCCGGCGAGCAGGCCGGCGACGGGCCCGAGGGGGCGGGAAGCCGAGTTTCGTCCGATTTGTGCCACGGGTCGAGGCTACGACGCCGAACGGAGGCGCGCGACGCGGCCACGCGCGCCGGGGTGTTGTCAGTGGCGGGTGCGAGGCTTGCCCCTGAGTCCCACCGGCCGGGTCCCTTCGGGCCGTGGGGAACGTTCGGCGCCCTCGGCGGTGTTGAGGAAGCCGGGCGGGGAGGGGCGGGAGCCGTTCGCCATGTCCACGGGGGGCGTGACGAGCGGGCCCCCGCCCCCTCCCCGGGGGCGGCCGCGCGTTCCCGGCCGGCGGCCGCCCGGTCAGTCCTGCCCGTGGTCGGGTGGCCGCCGCACCGGCAGTTCGCTGATGCCCAGGTCGCGGCGCATCACCTGGCGCACCTCGTGGATCCGCTCCGAGCCGCGCCGCATCAGCAGCTCCAGGGTCTCGCCCTCCCGGAGCGCCTCCCCCTCGCCCAGCACCCGGTGCACCCGGAAGAGCAGGTGCACCAGCCGGCCGGGCCGCCGCCAACACCTCGTCCGAGATGGCCAGTTGGGCGCCGGCGGCGCCGCTGCTCGGCGGCCGGCGGCTCGGCCGTTGGGGGCGCGCGGCGGCCCGGGGCAGTGGGCCCAGGGGGCGTCGCGGGGTGGGGGCAGCCCCCGCCCCGGGTGGTGCTGGGCCCACTGCGCCGGGCCGCCCCGACGACCAGGCTGGAGGCGGATCACTGGTGTGCGACACGGGAGTTGACGGGGATGCGCGGTTTCCACAGGGTGGGGACGAGGACCGGCAGGCGGGCCGCCGCCGGGGCCCTGGCGGCGGCGATCGCGGTGGCGCTGGTGGCGGCGGGCACGGCGCCCGCGCTCGCCGGGGCACAGCGGGAAACCGCGTTGGACGCGCGTGCCGAGGTCGCCCAACGGGACCACGCGCGCGGCGCGTTGCTCACCGCCGAGCCGTTCTTCTCGCTGGCCGGCGGGCGGGACGCGGCGGCCGAGCTGACGGCGTGGGGCTTCGACGCCCGGGCGGCGCGGCACGGGGTGGACGTCTGGCGCCTGACCTACCGAACGGTGGACGCCCACGGCCAACGCACCACCGCCAGCGGTCTGTTGGCGCTGCCGCGCACCCAGGACCGGCGGCTGCGGGTGGTGTCCTACGCGCACGGCACCGAGGTGCACCGGGGCTCCGCCCCCTCCGTGAACCGGGGCTTCGCCACCGCGCCCGTGGTCGCCTACGCCTCGGCCGGCTACGCCACCGTCGCGCCCGACTACCTGGGCATGGGCCTGGGGCCCGGGCCGCACCCGTGGATGGATGTGCCGTCGGAGACCACGGCCTCGCTCGATCTGCTGCGCGCCGCGCGGGAGTTCAGCGCCGGCGAGGGCCGGCAGCTGCGGCGCGAGGTGCTGGTGACCGGGTTCAGCCAGGGCGCGTCGGCTGCGCTCGGGCTGGGGCGTGCGCTCCAGGCGCGCGCCGACGGCTGGTTCCGGCTGGACGCGCTGGCGCCGGTCAGCGGCGCCTACGACTTCGCCGGCAGCCAGCTGCCCGCGCTGCTGGCGGGCGAGGTCGCGCCGGAGTGGGCCGTCGCCTACACCGCCTATCTGCTGGTGGCCTTCGACCGGTCGCACGACGTCTATGACGCGCCGGGCGACGTGTTCCGCGCGTCCTACGCGGAGACGGCCGAGGAGCTGTTCGACGGCGAGCACACCGGGCGGGAGGTGATGGCCGGCCTGCCGGGGAGCCTGCCGGAGCTGCTGACCGAGGAGGGGCTGGCGCTGCTGGCCGAGCCGAACGCGGAACTGGCGGGCGCGCTGGCCGAGTTGCACAGCGTCTGCGTCGACTGGGCGCCGCGCGCCCCGATCACCCTGTGGCAGGCCCGGGGCGACGAGCAGGCCGTCGACGCCAACACGGCGGCCTGCCTGGCCGCGCTCCGCGCGAACGGCGTGCGCGCCGGCGTGCGCGACCTGGGCCCGGTGGACCACGAGGGCTCGCCGCACATCGGCTCCCATGTGGCGGCGATCCCCGAGATCATCCGCTGGTTCGACCGCCTGGCCTGACCCGCGACCGCGCGGGCGCGGGGGAACGGGGCGGGCCGGCTGTGGGTGCGGGCCGGTGGGGGCGTGCGTAGCGCGCACCGGCTTCGCCGGCCTGTCCCGGCGCCCGGCCCGTCTCGGGGCCCGGCCTGTCCCGGCGCCCGGCCTGTCCCGGCGCCCGGCCCGTCTCGGGGCCCGGCCCGTCTCGGACGTGAGGACCACGCTGCCGCGCGAACAACGCCCGCCAGCTTGGCAGTCCGCGCGCCGTCGACTCCCGGGCGGCCGGGGGTGGGCGTTCAACGACCCGGCTCGTGGAGGCGCGCCCCCGCGAAGATCCGAACAGGACGGCCTGACCCGCGACCGTGCGGGCGCGGTGCGCGCCGACCTGGAGCCGGCCGATGTCGTGCGCTGATCACCGGCTGTCTCTCCCGAGGCGGGCAGGGCCCGGGTCCGCCGCGTGATCGTCGCCCTGGCGCCGGCCGGGCTGCGCCCGCCCACCGGGACCGGGGCCGACGGCGGCCGGCCGACGAACGGGCCGACGGCGACCGGCGGTCCCGCGCCCCCTCCCCGTTCCGCGCGGCCGTTCCCCGTTCCGCGCGGCCGTTCCCTCAGTGCCCCGTTCCCTCAGTGCCCCGTTCCTTCAGTGCCCGTGGTAGCGGTGCACCACCGCGTGCCCCCGGCCGCGTGCGATCAGGTGGCGGTTGACGGGGGCCGTCGCCACGAAGGCGATCGCGAAGGCGAGGGCCAGGGACCACCAGAAGAGCTGGTCGCTCAAGTGCGCGTCCATCGCGCCGGGGAGCAGCAACAGCACGGCGTTGTCGACCAGTTCCATGGTGGCGATGGAGAGGGTGTCGGCGGCGAGCGCGACGCCGAGCGCGGCCCTGAGCGCCAGGCCGACCCGCAGGACGGCGAAGAGCGTGAACGAGTAGCCGAAGACGAAGGCCAGGCCGATCGCCAGCAGCAGCGTCGGAACGGTGTGCCAGGCCAGCGCGGTGCCGATCGCCATGCCCAGCACCTCGCCGATGGCGCAGCCGGTCAGGCAGTGGGCGGTGGCCCGCAGCGCCGGCCGCCAGCCGGCGGGTGCGGCGGGGCCGGCGGGAACGTGGCCCTCGTGGTCTCCCATAGGGCGGGACCCTAGCCCGCCCCACATTCCCCCCGGGGGTATCTTGCCCTCGGGCGCGTCACGCTTGACTTATACCCCCCAGGGGTATTTTATGGGGAGCGTCGGAGACGCCCCGCCATCACCACCAGCGACAGGAGAACCGTCATGACCGCGCCCACCACCGGCAGCACCGGGACCGTCGAGGCCGTCTACACCGTCGAGGGCATGACCTGTGCCCACTGCGTCAGCGCCGTCACCGCCGAGGTCGGCGCGCTGTCCTCGGTCGGCGAGGTGACCGTTGACCTCGCCTCCGGCCGGATGCGGGTCGTCAGCGGCGAGCCGTTGGCCGACGCCGCCGTGGCGGAGGCCGTCGAGGAGGCGGGCTACCGGCTGGTGTCGACGCCGGCCGAGCCGGCGGCCGAGGCCGGCGGCTGCTGCGGCGGCGCCTGCCACTGACCCCGGCCGGATGCCCCCCACACCGACCAGCCGGCCGGCCGACCGACCAGCGGACCGCCCCGAACAGACAGGACACCCACCATGAACACAGCGACCAGGGTCGGCGCCTTCGGCGCGGGGGTCGCCCTCACCTTCGGCGCCGCGTTCGGCGTCGGCCAACTGGTCGGCCCGATCGGCGAGGAGCCCCGCCCCTCCCACGACGCCCACGGCGGCGACGGCGACGGCGGTGGTGATGGCGCCGGGCACGGCGGCCACGAGGGCCCGGCCGCCCCCGGCGGGCTCCAGATCTCGGAGCGCGGCTACACCCTCGTCCCGCCCACCGAGCCGCTGACCGCCGGCGAACGGACCGACCTCACCTTCCGGATCGAGGGTCCCGGGGGCGAGCCGCTCACCGCGTACCGGACCAGTCACGAGAAGGAGTTGCACCTGATCGTGGTCCGCCGGGACCTCACCGGCTTCCAGCACGTCCACCCGGAGCGCGGGCCCGACGGGACCTGGTCCGTTCCGATCACCCTCGAAGGGGCCGGCGCCTACCGGATGTTCGCCGACTTCCTGCCCGAGGGCGAGGAGAGCGGGCTCACCCTGGGCGCCGACCTGGCCGTGGCCGGGGAGCACACCCCCGAGCCGCTGCCGGAGCCGGCGGCGACGGACACGGTCGACGGCTACACCGTCGCCCTGGCCGCCGAGGGGCCGGTGCGGGCCGGCGCCGAGGCCGCGTTGACCCTGACCGTCAGCAGGGACGGCGAGCCGGTCACCGACCTGGAGCCGTATCTGGGGGCCTATGGCCACCTGGTCGCGCTGCGCGCCGGCGACCTCGGCTATCTCCATGTCCACCCGCAGGGCGAGCCGGGCGACGGCGTCACCCCGGCCGGGCCCGGGATCACCTTCCACACCACCGTGCCCAGCGAGGGGACATACCGCCTCTATCTGGACTTCCAGCACGGGGGCGAGGTGCGGACCGCCGAGTTCACCCTCCGCGTCGGCGCCGCCGACCACGACGACCCCGACCACGACGACCCCGACCACGACGACCCCGAACACGACGACCCCGAACAGGACGACGCCGAGCACGGAACCGACACCGCGCACGAGACCGACGACGCCGAGCACCGGCACTGAGAGCGGCGAGCAGGCCGCGCGCCCCGTCAACGCGGCACCCACGGAGGAACGGAACATGAGCACCGAGACCAGCGCGCCCGACGCCGGCACCGCCACCGACCAGGTGGAGCTGACCATCGGCGGCATGACCTGCGCCTCCTGCGCCGCCCGCGTCGAACGCAGGCTCAACAAGCTGGACGGCGTGACGGCCACGGTCAACTACGCCACCGAGAAGGCCAGGGTCGACTACCCGCAGGGCATGGCCGTCGAGGAGCTGATCGCCCAGGTCGAGGCCACCGGCTACACCGCCGAGCCACCCCCGCCGCCCCCCGATCCCGGCGGCGGGACCGTCCACCCCGCCGAGGCGGCGGCCGAGGCGGCCGAGGACGCCCGACTCCGCGCGCTGCGGGACCGGTTGGTCGTCTCGGCCGTGCTGACCGTGCCGGTGATCGCCCTCGCCATGGTGCCGGCCTGGCAGTTCACCAACTGGCAGTGGATCTCCCTGGCGTTGGCCTGGCCCGTGGTGGTCTGGGGCGCCTGGCCGTTCCACCGCGCCGCCTGGACCAACCTGCGGCACGGCGCCTCCACCATGGACACCCTGGTCTCGCTGGGCACGCTGGCCGCGTTGGGCTGGTCGCTCTACGCGCTGCTGTTCGGCACGGCGGGCGAGCCGGGGATGACCCACCCGTTCCGGTTCACGATCGAACGGACCGACGGCAGCGGCAACATCTATCTGGAGGCCGCCGCCGGGGTCACCACGTTCATCCTCGCCGGCCGCTACTTCGAGGCCCGCGCCAAGCGCCGCTCGGGCGCCGCGCTCCGCGCGCTGCTGGAGCTGGGCGCCCGCGACGTGGGCGTGCTGCGGAACGGCCGCGAGGAGCGGATTCCCGTGGAACGGCTGGCCGTCGGCGACACCTTCGTGGTGCGTCCCGGCGAGAAGATCGGCACCGACGGCGTGGTGGTCGAGGGCTCGTCGGCGGTGGACGCGTCGATGCTCACCGGCGAGTCGGTGCCGGTCGAGGTCGGCGTCGGCGACCCGGTCACCGGGGCGACGATCAACGCCGGCGGGCGCCTGGTGGTGCGCGCCACCCGGGTCGGCGCGGACACCCAACTGGCCCGGATGGCCCGGCTGGTGGAGGAGGCGCAGAACGGGAAGGCGCAGGTCCAGCGGCTCGCCGACCGGATCTCGGGGGTCTTCGTTCCGCTGGTGATCACGCTGGCCGCCGCGACGCTGGGCTTCTGGTGGGGGACGGGCGACGGGCTCTCGGCGGCGTTCACGGCGGCGGTCGCGGTGCTGATCATCGCCTGCCCGTGCGCCCTGGGCCTGGCCACGCCGACCGCGCTGCTGGTCGGCACCGGGCGCGGCGCCCAACTCGGCGTGCTGATCAGGGGTCCCGAGGTGCTGGAGTCCACGCGCCGGGTGGACACCGTGGTGTTGGACAAGACCGGCACGGTCACCGAGGGCCGGATGACACTGCTGTCGGTGGCGACCGCCGAGGGCGAGAACGAGGCCGAGGTGCTGCGGCTGGCGGGCGCGCTGGAGAACGCGTCCGAGCACCCGATCGCGCGGGCGGTCGCGGCCGAGGCGGCCGAGCGGACGGGCGCGCTGCCGACGCCGGAGGACTTCGCCAACGTGGCGGGGCTCGGCGTGCGGGGCGTCGTCGACGGGCACGCGGTGCTGGTCGGGCGGGAACGGCTGTTGGCCGACTGGGCGTTGACGCTGCCGCCCGAGCTGGAGCGGGCGCTGGCCGAGGCGTCGGCCGCAGGGCGCACGGCGGTCGCGGTGGCCTGGGACGGCGCGGCGCGCGGGGTGCTGGTGGTGGCGGACGCGATCAAGCCGACCTCGGCCCGCGCGGTCGCCGAGCTGCGTCAACTGGGCCTGACGCCCATGCTGTTGACCGGCGACAACGAACGGGTCGCGGCCTCGGTGGCGCGCGAGGTGGGCATCGAGGAGGCGCATGTGATCGCCGAGGTGATGCCCACCGAGAAGGCGGACGTGGTGGCCCGGCTGAAGGCCGAGGGCCGGGTGGTGGCGATGGTGGGCGACGGCGTCAACGACGCTGCGGCGCTGGCCACCGCCGACCTGGGTCTCGCGATGGGCACCGGCACGGATGTCGCCATCGAGGCGGCCGACCTGACGCTGGTCAGCGGCGACCTGCGGGCGGCGGGCGACGCGATCCGGCTCGCCCGGCGGACGCTGTCCACGATCAAGGGGAACCTGTTCTGGGCCTTCGCCTACAACGTGGCGGCGCTGCCGCTGGCGGCGGCCGGGCTGCTCAACCCGATGCTGGCGGGGGCGGCGATGGCGTTCTCCTCGGTGTTCGTGGTGAGCAACAGCCTGCGGCTGCGCGGCTTCCAGGCCACCCGCGCCGCCGCCGAGTCCTGAGCGGCGGGGCTGGGGGCCCGGGGGCCCGTTCCCTTGACCTCAAGTCTTGTTGAATTTCTAGGGTCGTCCTCGTCCGGCCCCGTTGGGGCCCGCGAGAGGAGCTTCGGCATGACTACGCTGGTGACGGGCGCGACCGGGAACACCGGCCGGCACGTGGTGGCGGAACTGGCCCGGCGCGGGGAGCGCGTTCGGGCCCTGACCCGGAACCCGGCCGGCGCCGCCGGGCGGTTCCCCGACGGGGTCAAGGTGGTGGCCGGCACCCACACGGCGCCCGCCGAACTGGGCGCGGCGCTCGACGGCGTCGACCGGCTGCACATCACGGTGACGGCCGGACTGGCCGAGGTCGGGCCGGAGTTGGTGCGGCGCGCGGTGGACGCGGGGGTGCGGCGGATCACCGTGCTGTGGGGCGGCTTCGTCGGCCCCGTCGAACAGGCCGTGGTGGACTCGGGCGTCGAGTGGGCGCGCCTGGAGGCGCAGGAGTTCATGGCCAACACGCTCACCTGGGCCGACTCCATCAGGGAGGAGGGGCTGGTGCGCGAGCCCTACGACATGGCCAGCGCGATGATCCACGAGGCCGACATCGGCGCGGTCGCCGCCGCCGTGCTCCTGGAGGACGGGCACGTGGGACGCGGTGACGCGGGGCGCGCGTTCAACCTGACCGGGCCCGAGTCGCTGACCCTCCGCGAGCGGCTGGGGTCGCTGGCCCGCGCGATCGGCCGGGAGATCACGTTCGTTCCCATCAGCCACGAGGCGGCGATCAGACGGCTGGCCGACACCGGAGTCTCCCGCGCGGACGCCGAGTTCGTCATCGGCTGGTACGCGAACCCGGGCGAGGCGGCGACGACCGTCGACCCCACGGTGGAGAAGATCCTCGGCCGCCCGGCCCGCACCTTCGCCGACTGGGTGGCCGAGCACGCGGACCGCTTCCGTTGAGGAACGCGGAGGGCGGGGGCCGCCCCGGCGGGGGGCGGGGCGGCACCCGGCCGCGCGCTCAGCTCTCGCAGCCCACGCCGTCGCCGTCCCGGTCGAGGTGCCGGCCGTAGCCGGGCTGGCCGGCGTAGATGGGCGCGGCGCCGGCGGCGCGGACCTCGGAGCAGTTGCGGTAGGAGACCGACCCGCCGGAGTCACCGCCGGAGTCACCGCCCGAACCGCCGGTCGTGGCACCCGGCTCCGGGTCGGGGTCGAGGTCGGGCTCGGGGTCAGGCTCCGGCTCGGGTTCCGGCTCCGGGTCGAGCCGGGCGTTGTCGGACCCCGGGCAGTCCGTGCCGGGTTCGACGAGGGAGAGCCGCGCCGACATGGTGTCCGCGTTGACGATCTCCTCACCCGCCGCCGGGAGTTGGAAGCAGACGAGCCAGTCGTCGTGCTCATCGGGCAGTTCGACGTCCCGGTAGGCGCCGCGCGCCTCGACCTCCGTCAGCCCCACCTCGGCCAGCCGCTCCACGGCCTCGGCGTGGGAGAGCGTGACCACGGACGGAACGGTCGGCGCCAACACGGCCAGCCCGTCGGCCGCCGGGCACGGGTCGCCCTCGCGCACGACGGCGAAGTCGATCGTTCCGCCCAGCGCGAGCGAGGCGCCGGCCTCGGGCGTCTGGAAGCAGACGGACCAGTTGCCGAGGGCGAACTGCTCCGCGTCGCCCTCGGTCGCGTCGTGCGAGGCGGTCGCGAAGCCGGCCGCCTCGGCGGCTTCGATGGCGACGG
This sequence comes from Streptomyces triticirhizae, assembly GCF_003696235.1. Classification (GTDB taxonomy): domain Bacteria; phylum Actinomycetota; class Actinomycetes; order Streptomycetales; family Streptomycetaceae; genus Streptomyces; species Streptomyces triticirhizae. The sequence continues at coordinate 17,457 of NZ_RFFJ01000071.1, read as the reverse complement.
CGAGGTTCTGGCCGGCGAAGTCCGGGACCTCGCGCGGCTCCTCCTCGGCGTCGGCCGCCGCGACCTCCGCGTCGTCGGCGCGTTCCTCCTCGCCGGACTCGTCGGACGGGTTGGTGAACACGAACAACGCGAGCCAGAGGGCCGAAAGACCCATGGCCACGAACCTTCTCCGTCGCGGCCAACCGCTGCGCCAGGCCAGCCAGATGCCGACCGGCGGTAACACCACCAGCAGCAGAACGATCACGGCGGGGTGCCGCCACCGCGACGGCGGCCTCGCGGGCGACGGTCGCGGGACGGGCGGCGGGGCGGGTTCCGGGGTGATACGCATGGGCGTTGGGTGACCTTCCTGCTGCTCGGCGTGGCGAGGGGCTGGCACGCTACCGAGCATCGGACGACTCATCAGGAAGTTCGCCGAATCGTGCCCCGGGAGCCGCCCCACGGCACCGACACCCCAACTCCCCCACGCACCCGGCCCGGCCGCCGGTCCCGGGCCGCGTTGTCAGTGCCATCTCCTAGGCTGCGAGCGACCGTTGAGAAGGCACCCAGGGGGAGGACCTCATGACCACCACACCCGACGAAGCCGGCACCGGCGACTCCCAGGACGCGCCGCGGGCGAACGACGCGCCGCACGCGAACGGCGCCCCGCAGGGCGGCGGCGCTCCCCGGGTCGCGGTGCGCGGAGAGGCGCGGCTTGAGGTGGAGCCGGAGACGGCGCGGATAGGGGTCACCGTCGGCGCCAGGGGCGGCGACCGGCGGGCGGCGTTGAAGGACCTGACCAAGCGCAACAACGCGGTCCTCGAACTCCTCAGGTCCTACGGCGAGTCCGTGGAGCGGATCGAGACCGGCGCGTTCAGCATCAGCCCCGAGCTGAAGACCGGGCGCGGGGAGCGGGTGCGGGCGTACCACGGGAAGGTCCATGTCCAGGCGGTGTTCGGCGACTTCACCGCGCTCGGCGAGGTGACCACCCGCCTCGCCAACCTGGATCTGACCAGCGTCGCCGGCCCGTGGTGGGCGCTGCGCCCGGACTCGCCCGTGCATCGGCGGGCCCGGCAGGAGGCCGTGCGGCAGGCGGTCGTCCGGGCCAGGGAGTACGCGGAGGCGGTAGGCGCCGAGCTGGCCGGGCTGATCGACATCGCCGACGTGGGCACCGACTGGATGGAGCCCGAGGTCGCCCGGGGCACAGCCGCCCCGGCCGGGTACGGCGCGGCGCCCGGCGCGCCAGCCGCCGCGCCCCCCGCGCTGGACCTGGAGCCGCGTCGGCAGACGGTCTACGCCCGGATCAACGCGAGGTTCACCATCACCCAGCCGGTGCTCTGAACGGGCCGCCGGAGCCGCCGCCCTCCCCGGCGAGGGCGGCGTCGGTGAGCGGCTCAGCCCACCAGCCGGCGGCGCCAGTCCAACCCCGTGACCGCGATCGCGGCGGACGGCGAGCCGTTCCACTCCACGGTCAGCCCCACCTCGGTCAACGCCGCCACCACCTCGCGCCCGACCGCCGCCGCCGTCTCCTCCGACCCGTCGAACCCGCCGAAGTACAGCGGCAGGCTCCCGCCCGCGACGGCGCTCTCCGTGCTCTGCTGGTGGAAGTAGACGAAGCCCCGCGCGTCCGGCGGGCTGACCCCGGCGATCTCCGCGTTGCCGCAGTTGCGGCAGCACGTGAAGTGCTGCCTCGCGGTGATCCCGCCGAACGCCAGCTTCCAGAAGGCCCGTTCGATCCGGTCCGGGTCCGTCTCACCCTCCCACTCGGCCTGCTCGGCGACCCGCTCCAGCCACAGCCGGTCCGCCAACGCCCGCGCCTGCGGCCGGGAGACCGGCCGTTCACCGTCCTTGATCAGGTGGTCCTGGGCTATCTGCGCCAGTTCGTCCCGGTCGACGTAGCCGTACCGCAGCGTCTCGCGCAGCCGCCGTTCCAACGCCGCCACGTCCTCGGCGGGCAGATCCAGCGGCGGCACCTCCGGCACCGGCGGCAACTCGACGCGCTCCCATTCCAGTTCGGCCGCCCAGTCGGCGTCCCGCCGCGCCCACCCGGTCAGCGCCACGGCCAGCGACTCGGCCGAGCCGAGCCGCGTGCGGACATGCGTCTCGGGCCCGCCGTTCCGGTGCTCCAACTCGAAGTCGCCGGCGCCCTCCCGCCACACCTGCGCGAACTCGTCCGGCAGGTCCGGCACCCGCCGCACCACCAGGAACCGGTTCCCGTCGTTCCCAAGACCGCGCAACAGCCACGCCAACGTCCCGCCCACCGGCCGGACATACCGTTCCCCGCGCTCCGTGCGCACCGTGATCTCCAGCATGGCCCCACTCTGCCACCGCCCCCGCCACCCCATGTCACGGAACGGTCCCGACCCGGCACCGGCCCGTTACGAGCCCGAGGCGACGCGCCATGCTGAACCCGTGGTCGGCTGACAGGGAGGCGGCGGAACGATGGCGGGCGCGGACGACGACGAACTGCCGGTGACACTGCCCGCCGGCTCCCGGCCCGGCCAGCAGGTCAGTTGGCCCATCGCGAAGGTCGCGGAGATCTACCGGGAGTCCGTCGACCACGCGCTCGCCTCTCCCTCGATAGCCCGCCGCCTCGACGCGCGCCCAGGCGTCACCACCCAGGACATCCACGCCCGGATGCTCCGCCACGAGAACGTCCAGGCGGCGATCAAGCCCTGTCGCATCCGCTACGAGTACTACCTCCGGGCCGTGAAGGTGCGCGAGTGGACGCTGGCCCGGCGGAACGAGCACGCGCGCCTGGCGCGTTGGAGCGCCCGCGCCGCGCTGGCGCTCGTGCTGCTTCTCGTCCCCACCCCCGTGGTCCTGGTGGTGCGCGCCCCGGCGCTCGCCGCCTGGCTCACGCCCCTGGTCGCCCTCCTGCTCGCCGTCCTGCTGCTGACCGACGTCCGCGCCAGGGCCCGCCTCCGCCGCTGGGCGCTGCTGGCCTACTACGCGCTGGCCACCGAGGTGTGGGAACTCGCCGCCGAGCCCCTCGGCCGGAGATGGGGCAACGCCCAGGCGCTCGGCACCGCGCCCGTGGTGCGCCGGGTGGTGGACGAACTGCTCGGCGAGGACCGGGACGCCCTGCTGCTGCCCGACAGCACCGAGGGGCTCCGCTCCCCCGGGAGCGACGGCTACCACGTCGACAACCGCCCGCTGGCCCAACTCCGCCGCAAGATCGACCAGATCGACGGCGGCGCCATCGCCGTCAGCGGCCCGCGTGGCGCCGGCAAGACCACCCTGCTGGAGAACGCGGTCCGGCCGGACGACTTCACCGTCGTCACCCACGCGCCCGCGACGTACGCGCCGCACGACTTCCTGCTGTCCCTCTTCGTCGCGGTCTGCGAGGGCTACCTCCGCCACGAGGGTCAGCAGGTCCCGAACTTCGCCCGGCTGCCCCGCCGCGCTCTGCGCGGGTTGCGGCGGCCGCTGACCAGGGGCGTCCGCTGGTTCGGCTACGCGCTGCCGGCGGCGGCGCTGGTCGTCGTGGGCCTGTTCGCCACGGCGCGCTCCCTGCGACAGACACACGGCGGAACGGTCGAACGGTGGGCCGACGACCTCGGCCGGCACCTCGGCGACTGGGGCCTCGACGCCTGGCACGGCAGGAGCGTCGGCGCGGCCCTCGCCATCACCGGCGTCGGCGTGGTGCTGTGGGCGCTGCGCCGGGCGACATGGTTCACCGCCGCGCTGCCGACCGCCCTTCGCGTGCTGGCCCGCGTGACCGGAACCGCGCTGGTGGCCGGCGCCGTTCTCTCACTCCCGCTCGACCCGGAGATCCGGCGCCACGCGGCGGACTTCTACCTGGACAGCGCGCCGGCCGGCCTGCTGGTGGTGCCCGCCGTCGTGGTGTTGAGCGCCCTCGTCGGCGACTTCATCGACAGCCTGACCACCTGGTACCGAACCCGAGGGGTGTGGCTGGGGGTCGTCGTCGTCGGCGCGCCGATCGCCTGGGGCGTCACCCTGGCCGCGCTGGTGGGGCTTCTCGCCACCGACGCCGGCCGGGACCTGCTCACCGACCCGTCGAACCCGACGCGCCTCCTCGCCGTCCTCACCGGCCTGGCCCTGTGGCGCCTCGCCGCCCGCCCCTGGCGCGCGGCCCGCCCGGAGTCCGACCTCCCCAGCCGCTGCCGGGACCAGCTCTACCGGCTCCAGACCGCGCAGACCACGACCGCCGCCACCAACCTCGGCGGAACGGCGGCCCCGCTGCTCACCCTCGGCGCCTCGGGCACCGCCACCCTCGCCACCGTTCCGCCCAACTATCCCGTGCTGGTGGCCGACTTCAAGCGGCTGCTCGGCGACATCGCCGCCGAGCTGGCGCGCCGCGACCAGCGGACCGTCGTCGTCATCGACGAGGTGGACCGGTTGGGCTCCGCCGAACAGGCGCTGGCGTTCCTGCGGGAGATCAAGGCCGTGCTCGGCGTACCCCGGGTGCACTTCCTGCTCTCCGTGGCCGACGACGTGGGCGCCGCGTTCGTCCGACGCGGCCTGCCGCACCGGGACGTCACGGACAGCTCGCTCGACGACATCGTGCACGTGGGTCCCGCGACCCTCGCCGAGTCCACCGCGCTGCTGACGAAGCGCGCGCCCGGGATCTCCGACCCCTATGTGCTGCTCGCCCACGCGCTCTCGGGCGGGCTGCCCCGCGACCTGATCCGCTACGCCCGCCGCCTGCTGGAGATCCAGGACGCCACCGAACAGCTCGAACTCCCCGACATCGCGCGGGCGATGATCCTGGAGGAGGTGCACGAGACGCTCGACGGGTTCCACAACCTCCTTGCCAGGCAACGGTGGACGCCCGAAACCAGCACGGTGCTCGTCGCGTTCCGCGACCTGATGGGCCACCTGCGCACGGCGTGCACCTGCTGCCCCGGGCGGGCGGCGGCGCTGGAGGCCGCCCTCACCCACTTCGCGACGCGGCCGGCACCCGCCGGCGACGACGCGCGCGTGCTGCTCGACGAGGCGGCCGTCTACGCGTACTTCTCGCTGACGCTGCTGGAGGTCTTCGGCCGCCCCGGCTTCACCACCCGCCGCGAGGTGGCCGCGCTACGCGGCGCCGACGGCGACCCCGAAACGCTCGCGGACGCGCGCCGCGAGTTGGCGGTGTCGCCGTACAGCGCGCGCCCGTTGCTGGACGCGGTCCGCAGGGCCTGGACCCTCACGATCCCGCTGGCGGACGGGACCGCGCCCCCGCCCCCGCGCAGCGTCCCGTGCCGGGGCTGAGGCGTGCCCGCGAGGCGGGGCGACGGTTCTGGTGTCCGTCGGGAAGTGAACAGTTCGTTCAACGACCCCGGGGTGGGGCCGGCCGCTCCAGATCGTCGAGGAACGCACCCCAGGCGGCGGCCGAAAACCGAAGCGCCGGCCCCTCCGGCCGCTTCGAATCCCGAACGGGAACCCCCGCCGGATGCCCGTCCTGTACCTCCAGGCAGTTGTCAGCGTTGGGGCTGCTGTAGGAGGACTTACGCCAGCCGCGCGACGCGGTATCCAACGGAGTCACCCCTTCGCGAGATCGAGGAACGCACCCCAGGCGGCGGCCGAAAACCGAAGCGCCGGCCCCTCCGGCCGCTTCGAATCCCGAACGGGAACCCCCGCCGGATGCCCATCCCACACCTCCAGACAGTTGTCAGCGTTCGGCCCGCTGTAGGAGGACTTACGCCAGCCGCGCGATGGGGCGACGTCGGGGATGGTGCGGTCAGTCATGGGGTTACGTGGTCCTTCGCGATGGCCCTCATCAGGGCAACGGAGTCTTCCTGGGGCAGGGCTTCGCCCAATGCCAAATCGTAGATGGCCTGGAGGCGTTCGACCACGGCCGGAGCATCGTGCAACCGGCCAAAGGCATGGCCCTCGCTGTAGGCACAGGGAGGCTGATCCTCGAACCACATCAACGACAGTGTGCCTTCCATCAGCTCATAGGCGCTCTTGAGCGGCATCACATGGGTCCTGATCCGCCCGGCCTCGGTCAACCGCACCAGATGATCGATCTGTTCGGCCATCACCTCGGGTCCGCCCACGACACGGCGTAGCGCCGCCTCGTCGATGAGAGCCCAGAGTACGGGCGTCACCGGGTCGTCGAGGAGCCGGGAGCGTTCCACTCGTGCGACAACCCGCCGGTCACGCTCCTCCTCCCCCACCGGGGGGAACGCCGACCCCAGAACCGCACGCGCGTAAGCCTCGGTCTGGAGCAGTCCCGGGATATAGGAGATCGCGAACTCGCGGATCATCGTGGCCTGTTGTTGCAGCGCCCGCACTGGCTCGAAGTAGTCGGCGAGGCCGCCCTCGTCCGCCCTCGGCAGGAACGTGCTCAGCACATCGCCCGTGTTCAGCGCCTTGTCGAGGCGGCGCGCGTCCTCCGGGGAGGGGACTCTCCGCCCGGCCTCGATATGGGAGATGTGCGAGCGGGTCATGATCGCCCGTTCGGCCAGCTCCTGTTGCGTCAGGCCGGCGCCCTCGCGTCGGCTCCTCAACCACTCCCCATAGGTGTTGCTCATCGTTGCCTCTCCCGCGACGGGTCAGCTGTCACCCGCTACTCCCTGGCGAGACTAGTTCCGCTGGTCTCAGGCTGTGAGGGGTTCGCTACACATCGGCCGCAACTGGCCGTCCTTGAGTCGAGGAGTGCACAACATGATCGTTATCGACCAGAAGCCCGCCCGCCTGCTGCCCTGGAGCGACGACCAGGGCCGGCCCTGCTACCTCGCCGGCAACGGCGGAGGACGGGTCACCGAGTACGCCAACGCGCTGGAGCGTGAGCAAATGCTCTACGCCGAGGCCGTGTTGGGCCTCTCCGCCGACACGATCGACGACACCGACGCCACCCGCGAGGACCTGCTCGACCTCAGCACCTGCCTCACCGCCGCCCTCCGCGACGTCCACCGCATCGCCCGCAGCCGGGGCGAGCAGCTGGACTACTACACCGAGTTGGCGGCCCAGGCGGAGAAGCCGGAGGACGCGGAGGAGGAGTGGGAGGACGAGAACGACGAGGAGAGCGGGGCCGAGGACCGGGCCGAGAAGGAGATCTGAACCGGCCAAGGCCGCTTTCCCCGGCTCGGCGCATACGATGCTTAGCTGGCAGCGCGGCGATGGCGGCAAGGAACGGTGAGTCGATGCGTGACGGAGCGACGGTGCCCCAGGACGGGCATCCCTCCAACGACCTTCCGGTTGAGCTGGACGACGCCGGTTTCAGTACTGATGTCGAGATGGAGGACGTCGGGGAACGCATCGACACGCCGTTCAACCCCGAGCTGATCGAGGTCCAGACCCGCAATCCTACGGTTTCCCTCCTCCTGAAACGCATTCGGCGGGGAACACTGGATCTGGCTCCGGACTTCCAACGCCGAGCCGGTATCTGGAACCAGAAAGCGCAGAGCCGACTGATCGAGTCGCTACTCCTTCGCATCACGCTGCCGACGCTCTACGCGGCGGAGGGCGAGGACGACACCTGGGCAGTGGTCGACGGAATTCAACGACTTTCCACCATCGCCCGGTTCGTCGCCCCCGAGGCCATCGACAACGAGCCGCTGCGACTGACGGATCTCGAATACCTCACCGAGTTCAACGGTGCGACGTTCTCCGACCTCCCGGGGCGCCTTCAGACACGCATAGAGGAGACCGAGCTGGTGGTGCACCTCATCCGTCGAGGAACACCGGAAGAGGTCAAGTTCAACATCTTCGCCCGCATCAACACCGGTGGGCGGGCCCTGAGCCACCAGGAACTTCGTCACGCCCTTGTTCCTGGGCCGGCGCGCGGCTTCCTCGCCGAACTGGCGGCATCGGAGGAGTTCAAGACGGCGACCCTGGGCACCGTTTCCCCGGATCGCATGGCGGACCGCGAGATGTGCCTGCGCTTTCTGGCGTTCGTCCTGACTCCGCCTCAGTCCTACACGGGCGGCGACCTGGACGATTTCCTGAGAAAGGCCATGCACCGGATCAATGCGATGAGCGACCGGGACAGGGAGCGGCTCGCCACCCAGTTCCGCCAGGCCATGGACGACAGTCGCGCCGTTTTCGGCGACAGCGCGTTCCGGAAGATTTTCCGCCACAGCACCAGACGGTCCCCGGTGAACAAGGCGCTCTTCGAGGCTCAGTCGGTGACGCTGTCACGCTACTTCTCGGAAGATGTCGCCGAACTCAGTCGCCGGAGGATCAGGGTTGCCGGAAGTTACCTTTCCCTGATGGAGGACCCACAGTTCCTCAACTCGGTCTCCGCAGGCACCGGCGACGTCCGCAAGGTGCGCTTGCGCTTCGAGTCAATCGACCACATGCTGCGGGAAGTTCTCGATGATTAGAGGGATTGGTCTCACCAACTTCAAGGCATTCCGCCGACAGGACATCGACCTCGCCCCGTTCACCCTCCTCACCGGGCTGAACTCCTCGGGCAAGAGCACCGTTCTCCAGGCTCTGGCGCTGCTGCGACAGTCCCATGAGGCGGGCGTGCTGGACGACGGCCCGGAAGAGTCAGGTCTGCTGCTCAACGGCGAGTTGGTCCAGCTGGGGACCGGACAGGACGTGCGCCACGAGGCATACCCCAAGGACGCTCCGGACATCGGCATCTCCCTCCTGTCGGAGTCTGGCGAGGACGTCGCCGTCGCTTCCGTGCGTGCGGTCTACGGCCCCGAGGACGACCTGCTCAGACTGACCTCGTTCCACCACCATGCGCATCTGTCGGCCCTCTTCCGGCATGGATTCCAGTATCTCAGAGCCGATCGCATCGTCCCCGAGCTGAGCTATCCACGTTCGCACCACGCCGTCGTGCGGCGTGGTTCTCTCGGCGCCCGGGGCGAGCACACGGTCAACTACCTGCGCGTTTACCAGGATGACGAGGTGTGTCCCGCCCTCCGGCATCCCTCGACGGACTCCGGAACCCTGCTCAACCAGGCCGACGCGTGGATGCGGCAGCTCTGCCCCGGAGTCAGCCTTCAGGCCATCGGCATCGACGGCACCGACAGCGTCCGGCTCAGCTACGGCTTCGGCTCGGGTGTCAACGCCTCGAACCGGTACCGGCCCACCAATGTCGGTTTCGGTCTGACCTATGCGCTGCCCATCGTTGTCGCCTGTCTGACCGCAGGGCCAGGCTCGCTCATCCTGCTGGAGAACCCCGAGGCGCATCTCCATCCGCAGGGACAGACCTCGCTGGCCTACCTCGCGACAGCCGCCGTCGCCGCCGGCGGACAGCTCATCGTGGAGACGCATTCCGACCACGTCCTCAATGGCCTGCGGCTCTCGGTCAAGAGGGGGCACATCCCGGCTGCGCGTCGGGCGCCACCCCGGCGGAGGTGGCCGAGGCGATGAACGAGTTCGTCGCGGTACTGCAAGAGGCACGCACCTGGCGCGAGATAGCCCTGATCACCCAGAGCCCGCTCAACCGATCCGAGTTGGCCCGAGGCCACGTCTACCAGCAGTGGGCGGCCGACAACCGCCATCGCACGCAGCGCCAGTTCATCAAGGCGCTGCGCAACCGCTCCCCGTTCGCCGACGTGTTGGCGCGGCGGCCCGCGACCGAGGAGGTCGAATGCGAGTACGCGGGCGAGCCTGCGGAGGGCATCGGCGCGGCCCACCTCATGGGCGGGCTCTGCGTGAGCCTCCCGGTGGCGACCGCCTGGCACCGGTCCTGGCTCGAAGCGGACTTTCGCGTGCTGGCCGAGAACGACCGGGGCGAGCCGGAGATCCGCGAGACGACCGAATCCGTGCGCCACGCCTCGCGCACCATCGATCTCAAGCCACACGAAGCGTGGGGGCGGGCCAGCGGACTGGGGGCCGTGCTCTCCGCCGCCCAACTGTGGGACGGGCGAGCCGACTTCTTTCCCTCACTCCGATTCCTGCCCCGCGTGAAGCAGGATCTGGACGCGCTGCAACTCCCGGCCCTCATCCAGGTGCGCACGCTGCTCGAACGCCTGGAGCGATCCGCCGCCGGCTGGGACCCGAGCCAGGAGCCCATTCCCGCCTGGCAGGGCGCGAAGATCACGCCGGAACACGCCCAGCGCAGTCGCCTGTGCCACTTCACCGACACGCGGGGCGAGGACCACTGCTACGGACTGGCACGGACGCTTCACCCCGGGCGCCGGCGGCTCACGCGCCCCAGCCCTCGATCGGGACGCGGGCCTCCTCCAGCAGGTGCGGGCCGTCGAGTTGGAGGGCGGGGGGCGCGAACGGCGGGGTGAGGGCGCGCAGTTGCTCGGTGGAGAGCGCGTAGACGACGCGCCCCAGCCCCGAGCGCTCGATCGCGCCGGCGCACATCCCGCAGGGCTGGCAGCTGGTGTACATCGTGGTGGCGGCGGCCGTCGAGGCGTCGAGTTCGCGGCCGGCCCAGACGGCCAGCTTCAGCTCGGGGTGGAGGCTGATGTCCCGCTCGGTGACGGTGGTGTTGCGCTCCTCCGCCAGCACCGTTCCGCCGGGTCCGACGAGCAGCGAGCCGAACGGCGGGTTCCCGCCGGCGCGGGCCTCGGCCGCCAGGCCGATGGCGCGGCGGAGGAAGGACGTCTCATGGGCATCGATCATCGGTTCGGCTCCCGGGAGTTGGGGGACGCCCGGCGGGTGACAACGCCGTAGTCGCCCCCGGCGGAACCGTGCGCCCGCCCACCGTAGGCCGGGCACGGCGCCCGACGAAGGCGACGCGACGAGACGGGGGGTGACCCCGGGAAGGAACCGGTTCACGCGGTGCCCAGCACCGCCCGGGTCAGCCGGAGGTGGCCGCGCAGCAGCACGCCAGCGGTCAGCAGCCCCACCAGCAGGAACCCCGTGCCGGTCAGCGCGGCGAGGTTGGCGGAGGCCTGGTCGTTGACCGGAACGAACGCGTACCAGTGGGTGCCGTCCGCGTCGTGGATCGGCTCCCAGACGCCCGCCGCCAGCACATAGCCCCACACCCCGTGGCTGATCAGGCCCACCGGCAGCAGGGCGGTGACCACCCCGGCGGTCATGTCGACGAGCAGCCACCACAGTTGACGCCAGCTGGCCGGGTCCCCCAGCAGCGCCAGCGTCCTGGCCGGCGCCGGCGCTCCCCGCACCCAGTCGTCCCGCCGCGCCGGCGGCACGGGCAGCCCGCCCCACCGGGCGACCAGGGAACGCCGCCAGTCGGCGAAGCTCGCGATCCAGCCAAAGACCACCGGCGTCGTGAAGAGACCGATCCCGACCGGAATCAGCGAGATCGAGACCACCGCCAGGCAGAACAACGGCACCGAGACGAACAGCCCCGCCAGCGCGACCCCGAGCCCGCGCCACGGCGCCCGCGCCGTCGCCGCGCCCCACCCCTCGCGGGACACGGCCCCGCGCTCCCCGTCCCGGGCCGCGAGGCCCCGGCCGCCGCCGGCCACAACGCCCGCGTCCCCGTGCGCCGTTGTCCGCTCCAGCACCTCGGTCGCCATGTCGTCCCCGCCTTCCCGTCCGCTCCGAGCACCCGCCGCGCCCGCCTTCGCTGTCAGGAACGATCCTTCCGGCCCGGCCCGCCACGGACAGCCCGTCCACCCACCCGAGCGGGGTGTACCCCGCACCACCCCGCCCGGGGGGAGCCAGACGCCCGAGGGCCCGGCCCGGGTCGCCTCGTTATCGTGGCCGGATGAGCGCGCTGACCGAGTACATCGACGCCTGGGAGGCGGGCGACCCGGCACGCGTCGCCGACGCCGTCGCCGAGGACTGCGTCATCACGGAGTGTTAGGTCGTGTCCGCATAGTCTCGTCGGATCAGCCCGCGGCTCCCCCAGGCCCTCGAGGGCCTGGGAGGTGCCCCCATGACGCGGTGCATCGCAAGGCACCGGATCGCAGCTCATACTTGGCCGTATTCGCGCGATTCGGTAACGCAGCGAGGTGCCGTGTATGGCGTCGCGGGCCCGACGAGACTGTGCGGACACGGCCTGGGGGCCCGTCTACCACGGTTGCGACACGGTGCGGCGCTGGGCGCGGAAGTGGTTCGCCGACGGCGGCGTCGTGCACCGCTGGGCGGTCACCGACCACTTCGTCGCGCGCGACCGCGAGGTCGCGCAGTGGACGTTCGAGTGCACCTGGCAGGGCGACCGCACCGCCTTCGACGGCGCGACGGTCGCCCGGGTCGCCGACGGCCGGGTCGTCGAGCTGCGCGAGTACCAGACCACCGCCCCGCTCTACGACTGGCAGGGCACCTGGCGCTGAGGCCCAGGGAACGCCCCGGGGCAAACGTTCCGTGACCGGACCCTTGACGGGCTCCGGGGTGCGCTCATAGCGTCGCGGCCACCCGCTTCATTGAAACGCTTCACATGACGGCAACGGGCGCCGCCGCCAGCCCCGTTCGAGTGCCCGCGCACCCAACTCTCCCCGCCCTCTCCTTCCGAAAATGAATCGACTCAACTCCGCCAGGAGGAGCCGCACATGAGACCGCCAAGCCCAACACCAGCCCTCAGACGAACCACCACCACCCGCCGCGCCGGCGTCGCGCTGTTGGCCGCCGCGCTGCTCACCACCGGGATGGCGAGCGGCGCGCCCGGCGCGCTGGCGGACGACGCCGCCGCCTCGGCGCGCGGCGGGGGCCACGACCAGCACCGTGGTCCTGAACTGGAGGCGTTGGATCGTGGGTTGGTGGCGGTGGCCAGTGGGGAGGGGGTGTTTCTGAGTTGGCGGCTGTTGGGTCAGGAGGCGGACGGGCACTCCGAAACCGGGCTGACCGGTGTGGACTTCCGTGTCTACCGGGATGGCCGGCCGATCGCGACGGTGACGGACTCCACCAACTTCCTTGATCCGGACGGCACCACCGACTCCTCCTACCGGGTCGCCGCCCTGGTCGACGGGCGCGAGCAGCGGCCCAGTCGGGCCGTCACGGCGGCGGGTGAGGGGTTCCATGAGATCCCGCTGCGACGCCCCGAGGGCGGGGTGACCCCGGCGGGGGAGGAGTACACCTACTCCGCCAACGACATGAGCGTCGGGGACGTCGACGGCGACGGCGCGTACGAGTACGTCGTCAAATGGGACCCCTCCAACTCCAAGGACGTCTCCCAGGTCGGCTACACCGGCAACGTCTACCTGGACACCTACGAGTTGGACGGCACCCTGCTGCACCGGGTCGACCTCGGGGTCAACGTCCGCGCCGGCGCGCACTACACCCAGTTCCTGGTCTATGACTTCGACGGCAACGGCCGGGCGGAGATCATGTTCAAGACCGCGCCGGGCACCACCATCACCCGCTACAACGACCGTGGCCGACCCACCTCAACCCGCCCCATCACCCTCCCCCGCGAGGACATCCGCGCCGGCATCCGCCACAGCGACGACTACCGCCTCTCCGCCGAGGACTACTACCAGCACCTGGTCGGCATGTTCCAGGACTGGTCCGACCACCCCGAGGTGACGGCCGGGAACTGGCCCGCCACCATCGAGGAAGCCCTCGGCACCGACCCCACCTACGACTACCCGCTCAACCGCGCGGACGCCGAAGCGTTGGCCGACTACTTCATCGACACCTACGCCCCCGCCCGCTCCGAACGCAACCAACTGCGCGCCTTCGAAGGCTTCATCCTCGACGGACCCGAGTACCTGACCGTCATCGACGGCCGAACGGGCGCCGAGCGGGACACCGTCCGCTACTGGCCCGACCGCGACGACGACGGCCTGCTGTGGGGCGACTACGCCATGTCCCGCATCGAACCCGGCAACCGCGTCGACCGCTTCCTGGCCACCGTCGCCTACCTCGATGGCCACACCCCCGCCGCCGTCTTCGCCCGCGGCTACTACACCCGCACCACCCTGGCCGCCTACCACTACGACGGCCACCGCATCCGCACCCAGTGGACCATCGACTCCGGCCACGCCCCCATGACCAACCCCTTCAACGACTCCCCCCACGGCCGCGACGGCACCCACCCCGAATACGGCACCCTCACCACCCAGGGCTTCCACTCCCTCTCCTCCGCCGACATCGACCACGACGGCCGCCAGGAGATCATCTACGGCTCCGCCACCCTCGACGACAACGGCGACCTCCTCTACTCCTCCACCGCACCCCTCCCACCCCAATCCCCCACCCCCGGCGACACCGCCAAACTCGGCCACGGCGACGCCATGCACGTCACCGACATCGACCCCACCAACCCAGGACTGGAGATCCTGACCGTCCACGAGGGCGGCCCGGGCGCGCCGTACGGGCACGCGCTGCGGGACGCCGAGACCGGCGAGGTGCTCTACGGCACCTACACCGGAGTCGACACCGGGCGCGGGATGATCGGCGAGATCGACCCCGAGCAGCCGGGACTTGAGACCTGGGGCTCCAACGGGGTCGGGCTGTGGACCGCCGGCGGCGAGCGGCGGGGCGACGCGACGCCGGGCACCAACGCCAGCATCCGGTTCGCCGCCGAGCCGACCACCCAGCTGGTCAACGGCGCGGAGAGCGCGACCCCGACCATCGACGACTGGCAGCGCGGCACGCTGCTGACCGCCGAGGGCACCCGCACCAACAACGGCACCAAGGGCAACCCCTCGCTGGTCGCGGACATCCACGGCGACTGGCGGGAGGAGATGCTGGTGCGGACCGAGGACAGCTCGGCGATCCGGATCTACACCAGCACCGAGGTCACCGACCACAAGCTGTACACCCTGATGCACGACCCGCAGTACCGCGTCGAGGTCGCCCGCCAGCAGACGACCTACAACCAGCCGTCGTATCCCAGCTTCTATCTGGCCACCGACATGGACTGGGCCAACGTCCCGCTGCCCGGGAGGCGTTGAGCCGCCGCGTTCTCCACACCAGGTGGCGCCCCCGTCCGGAGACCATGGACGGGGGCGCCGGCTTGTTGGGGCGGCCGGGCCGCCGTGGTGCCGATGCCGCGCGGGCCGCGCAGCCGGCGCAGGTCGGCCTCGCCGTAGCGGTGGCAGTCCCGGTGCCAGCGCAGGATGCCGGCGAGCCAGTTCTCCAGCTCCTTCACATAGCCGGCGAGCACCGCGCGCGCATCGTCGTCGAGCCCGAAGTCATCGTAGAGAACGGGCAGTTCGTGGGCGGCCACATGCTGGAACTGGCGCATCCTGCCCTTCATCAGGTCGTGCAGGACGGCGAGACCGGTGGGGTAGTCGGCGTTCAGGAAGTTCTGCACCACCAGCACCCCGTTGTGCAGCTCGCCCTCGAACTCGACCTCCTTCTGGTAGGAGAAGACGTCGTTGAGCAGCGCCGCGTAGTCGGCGGCCGCGTTCTCCAGGGAACGCAGGGGTCCGCTGCGGTAGACCTCGGGCGGCACGGTGCGGCCGTGGCCGATGCGGCAGAGGCTCATGGTGAGGTCCGAGCCGAAGGTGGCGCGGCGCATCTCGATGTAGTCGACGGGGTCGGGGACGCGGTTGAACGCCTGGTTCTCCAGCTCCCACACCCAACTGGCCGTCATGGTCTCGATGGTGGTGCGGAAGGCGCGTCGCGCCTCGACGTCCATGGGCCCCGCCGTCCGCGCCCACAGGTCGGCCAGGGAACGTTCGAGCGCGTCGAGCGGAACGGCGGACGGTTCGCCGTCCACCGGCATCAGCCCGGGGAGGCGCGCGACGCGGGCGCGGGCGCCGGCGAGGTCGCGGGCGCGGCCGAAGACGGCGGGGAAGTAGTCGTCGCCGTAGGTGCCCCAGGTGAGCCAGCAGGAGCTGAGGTCGAGTTCGTCCTCGGTGGCGTCGGGGTGGATGCCGGCGGCGCAGAGCGGGAAGTCGAAGGCGACCAGGTCGGCCTCGTCCCAGATGTGGGAGGCGGGCTGGCCGGGTTGGGGCAGCAGCAGGCCCTGTTGGTGGGCCCAGGCGACGACATGGCGCCGGGCGCGGTCGAGGTGCGGGCTGAGCCGGACCTCGAACGGCATCTCGAAGTCGGGGAGTTGGGAGGGCCCGACGGGGTGCGGCAGGTGGCTGAACGTGCGCAGCCGCCGTTCCCCGAGCCGGGTCAGCGCGGCGGGACTGGCCGAGGCGGCGGCCCGGCCGAGCGCGGCGGGGAGGGCCGAAGCGGCGGCCCGGCCGAGCGCGGCGGCCGAGGTGCCGAGCCCGGTCGGCCCGAGCGGGAGCGGGAACGAGCCGCCGGGCAGCGGCGGGGCGTCCCGGTCGTCGACGACGCCCTCGTTCATGTAGCGGCTGGAGCGCAGATGCCACTCGTGGCCGCCGGACTGCCAGTCCTGGAGGCCCTTGACATAGGCGAGAAGGGCGAGCTGTTCGGCCGGGTCGAGCCCGGACTCGGCGGCGAGCGTGGGCAGTTCGGTGAGCGTGGTGTGCTCGAACTGCTGGAGCCGCGAGGTCAGCAGGTCGTTGACGGCGTCGGCGGCCTGCTGGGTGGTGCAGCCGAGGAAGGTCTCCCACACCAGCACGCCGTTGCTCAGCTCGCCCTCCTCCTCGGTCTCCCGCTGGTAGGAGAAGAGGT
The DNA here is from genome assembly GCF_003696235.1 of Streptomyces triticirhizae. Taxonomy (GTDB): domain Bacteria; phylum Actinomycetota; class Actinomycetes; order Streptomycetales; family Streptomycetaceae; genus Streptomyces; species Streptomyces triticirhizae. The sequence continues at coordinate 1,167 of NZ_RFFJ01000071.1, read as the reverse complement.
CGTTCCTCAGGTGCACGCCGTCCGAGAAGGTGTCGCGCAGCACGCGGAGCGGGCGGCTCGCGGCGACCCGCGCGGGGACCTCGGCGCCGGCCGCGTACTCCACCAGCCCGGCGGACCAGGGCGCTCCGCCGACCTTGCGGCGCATCTCGATGTACTCGACGGGGTTGGGAACGCGGCCCGCGTTGATGTTGGACAGCTCCCAGAGGGACTCGTTGAGCAGGTGTTCGGTGCTCTCGGCGAAGCGGGCGCGCCAGGCGGCGGACATCGCGGGCGTGGTGCGGGCCCAGAGATCGGCGAGCCCGGCCTCAACGGGGTTGCTGGGCGCGGGGGTCGGGGCGTCGTCCAGGGGCATGAACGCGGGGAGCCGGTCCAGGTACGCCTTGCCGCCGGCGCGGTCCTGGGAGCGCTTGAAGGTCTCCAGGAAGTGGTCGTCGAAGAAGAAGACCCACACGTACCAGTCGGTGACCACGTTCAACCGCTCGGCGTCGGCGTCGGGGTGGGTGTAGGCACAGAGCAGCGCGTAGTCGTGGTCGGCGAGGTCGCGTTCGGTCCAGATGCCGGAGCCCTCCAGCATCCCCATCCGGCGGGCCCACGCGGTGGCGTGCGATCTGGCCTGCTCCAGATGGGGGTTGAGCCGCGCGGGGTGCGGCAGGTAGAAGTCCGGCAGTGCGAACGGCTGTGCCATGGCGGTGTCTTCTCTGTTGGCTGCTCGGGTCGCCCGATCGGCAGACAGCCCTACCCCGGGGTTCCGGGAACTACCCGGCCCCCAGATAAGTCACATGATGTGCCCGCAGGGGGCGAGGGATCGGGGAACGGGGGCCGGCAGGCATGGAGTTGACGCGTTACGCGGAGAAGCGCTCGTGGAATCCGCTGAGTCCGTCCGTCACGCTGACCGAACACGAACTGCGGCTGGGCGGGCGGCGCCTGCCGTTGACCGGGCTGCGGCTGGTGGCCATCGCCGAGGCGTGGCTGCGCGGCGCCTGGCTGGGCGGCGGCGGCAGCGAACGGCCGCTGGCCGGGCTGCCGGCCGGGCGCGGCACGGTGCCGGTGATCCGGGTCAGCGGCTCGGCGCAGCCGCTGAAGGTGCGGGAGGCGGCCCGGTTCGCCGCCGCGCTGGGCGAGTTGGCGGTGCGGCACTGCGGCGGTGCCGAGGCCGTGCGGGAGGCG
>NZ_RFFJ01000070.1 GCF_003696235.1 Streptomyces triticirhizae | reverse complement strand
GGGCCGGCGGGGGCGGGCCGGGCTGAGCCCCGAGGCCGGGGCCGCGCCGGAGGCGGCCGCCCGAATGGCCGGGCCGGCGGCGGCGCCCTAGCGTGGTCAGCGGAGGGGGTGCCGCACGGCGCCGTAGACCGGTGAGGACCAGCGAGGAGAGCCGTCATGCCGTCGATCCCGGATGTCACCCTGAACAACGGCGTCACCATGCCGCAGCTCGGCTTCGGCGTCTTCCAGGTACCCGACGACGAGACGGCCCAGGCCGTGGGGACCGCCCTGGAGGCGGGCTACCGGAGCATCGACACCGCCGCCGCCTACGGCAACGAGCGGGGCGTCGGGCAGGCGCTCGCCGCCTCGGGCATCCCCCGCGACCAGCTCTTCGTCACCACCAAGCTGTGGAACGACGACCAGGGCCACGACCGGGCGCTCGCCGCCTTCGACGCCTCGCTGGAGCGGCTCGGGCTCGACCGGCTCGACCTCTATCTCATCCACTGGCCGGCGCCGGAACAGGATCGCTATGTCGACACCTGGCGGGCCCTGGAGCGGCTGTACGCGGACGGCCGCGTCCGCGCCATCGGGGTCTCCAACTTCCAGGTGACACACCTCCAACGGCTGATGGACGAGACCGGGATCGTGCCGGCCGTCAACCAGGTGGAGCTGCACCCGGGGCTGCCGCAGGTGGAGCTGCGGGCCTTCCACCGGGAGCACGGGATCGCCACCGAGGCGTGGAGCCCGCTGGCCAAGGGCGGGCTGCTGCGGGACGCGTCGCTCGGCCGGGTCGCCGAGCGGCACGACGTCACCCCCGCCCAGGCGGTGCTCCGTTGGCACCTCCAGCTCGGGAACGTCGTCATCCCCAAGTCGGTGACGCCCGAGCGCATCCGGCAGAACCTGGACGTCCTCGGCTTCACGCTGGACGAGGAGGACATGGCGACGATCGCCGCCCTGGAGTCGGACCTGCGCACCGGGCCGCACCCCGACACCTTCGGCTGAGCGGCGCGCCCGGGCGGCCTCGTCAGTCGGCTATGAACCCGCGCGCCACGTCCTCCAGCCGCCGGCGGTAGTCGGCCCACCAGTCGGCGTCCGTCGAGGGCAGGTTGTCCCCCGGGGTGCGCAGGGCGACCGCGCCGTCGATCAGCTCCCGCAGGATGTCGGCGTGCCCGGCGTGCCGTTGGAGGTCGACGATCGTGTGGACCGCGATCCGGTGCAGGGTGACCTCGGCCCGCTCCGGTGCCCACCAGGGCACCCGCCCGGGCGTCTCCAGCGGCAGCCGCTCGATCACCGCGTCGGAGTGCTCCCCGACCCTGCGGTACTCGGCGACCAGATCCCGGCTGGACTGCTCGGCGGTGGCCCACATGTCGACATTGGGCTCGTCCTCGTGGAAGGTCCAGGAGAGCGGCTCGACCGGCTGGTCGAAGACCACGCCGAAGTAGTCGTGCTCGACGAGGGTCGCGTGCTTGACCAGGCCCAGCAGGTTGGTGCCGGTGGGGGTGAGGGGCCGGCGCAGGTCGTACTCCGAGAGCCCGTCGAGCTTCCAGATCAGGGTGTCCCTGGCCTGCCGCAGATAGTGCAGCAGGTGGGCCTTCGTCGCGCCGTCGGGGTCGACCGGGTGGGCCGTGGTGCTCGTCATGCCGCCCACTCTGCCATCCGCCACTGACAGTCCAGCCGGCGCGGCCTCAGCCGGTGACCGGAGCGGTCGTGCCCCGCGGAACGAAGCGCGGCGCCGGCGACCAGCGCGGGGTGACCGGCCGGCCGTCGATCAGCTCCAGCACGGACTCGGCGACCGAGACGCCGAACTGGTGGACGTCCACGCTCATCGTGGAGAGCGCGGGCGAGGCCAGCCGGCACATCGTGGAGTCGTCCCAGGCCAGCAGCGACAGCTGCTCGGGAACGCGGACGCCGGCCGCCTTGGCCGCCCCGAGCCCGGCCACCGCCATCACGTCGTTGTCGTAGATGATCGCGGTGGGCCGCTCGGCGCGGCGCAGCAGCTTCTCGGTCAACTCGGCGCCGGACTCGGCCGAGTAGTCGCCCTCGACGATCACCGGCTCGATCCCGGCGGCCCGGCAGCCGTCCGTGAGGGCCGCCGTCCTGGCCCTGGTGTGGACCAGGTCGCTGGGCCCGGTGACCCGGGCGATGCGCCGGTGGCCCAGCTCCAGCAGCCGGGCCAGCGCCTCGCGGACCGGCCCGGTGCTGTCGGTGACCACGGCGGGGACGTCGGGGCCGCCGTCCCAGGCGCCCACCATGATGGCGGGCAGCCCGAGACCGGCGAGCACATCGGGACGCCGGTCACCGACGGTCAGGTTGACCACGATGACGGCCTCCACCAGATCGCGCTCGGCCCACCTGCGGTGGGTGGCGATCTCCTCCTCGTGGGTCGCGACCACATGGAGCAGCACGGACAGGCCGCGTTCCGCCAGCGTCTCCTCGATGCCGGCGATGAACTCCATGAAGAACGGCTCGACCCCGAGCAGCCTCGCCGGCCTGGCCAGGACCAGGCCGACGGCCTCCGAACGTCCCACCTCAGCTCCGCGCCGCCGCGTGCAGCGAGTTGACGGAGCGCAGCACCAGCGGTCCGGTCAGCTCGGCGGGGTCGATCTCGGCGGCGGTGCGCACGTGGAAGGTGTGCGACTCGCCGGCGAGCAGGGTGACCAGCGCGTCGTCCACGACGGCGTCCGGGGCGGCCCGGTCGGCGAGCAGCGCGACGTCCCTGGCGAAGGACGAGGCGGTCACCTCGACCTGGTAGCCGTCGGCCACCCGGGTCACCTCGGCGGAGAGTGCCGCCGGGTCGTAGGCCAGGTCGCGGTCCTCCTCGAAGTAGTGGAAGGAGCGGGTCTCGCCCACCGTCGCCACCAGTACCTCCCGTCGCGCTTCGGCCGCCTTCAACAGCGAGTCGGCCACGTCGAGTTCGGCGGCCGCCCGGGCCGCCACGCCGAGGGAGATGGTAGCGGTCTCGCGCACCTCGCCGTCGAGGGTGACCCGCTCCAGGCGGAGTTCGCCGGTCCACTCGGCGCCGGTGTCGTTCACGGCGACCAGCGCGGTCCGCCCGTTCCTGGGCTGGAAGGTGAGCAGCCGGGGGGCGTAGACGTGCTTGAGGCCGTAGTACAGCGGCTTGGGCCGCTCGTCGCCGTCGATGGCCGCCCAGGAGGTCACCGGCCAGCAGTCGTTGAGCTGCCAGACCAGCGAGCCGGTGGTGCGCGGCCAGTGCGAGCGGAAGTGCTCGATGCCGAAGACGACGGCCCTGGCCTGGTTGAGCTGGGTCGCCCAGTGCCAGTCCTCGAAGGTGTGGGTCTCGGGCAGGTGCGGGGCCATGCCGCGGTCCAGCTTGCCGTTGCCGTCGTCGGCCTTCTGGTGGAGCAGGAAGGCGGGCGAGGTGGCGGTCAGCGGCCGCTCGGTGATGGCGTCGGTGAGGGTCGCCCAGGTCGGCGGGCCCTGGAAGCCGAACTCCGAGCAGAACCGGGGGGTGTGGTCGCGGTAGGTGGTGTAGTCGACGCGGTTCCACACCTCCCACTCGTGGCGGGTGCCGTGGTCCTGGTCGTTGGGGTGCAGCTCGGTGGGGTGGTAGCCGGGGCTGTTCGGGCTGCCGGTCGAGTAGGGGCGCTCGGGGTCCAGCTCGGCGACGACGCGGGGGAAGAGGTCGGTGTAGTAGCCGTAGCCCCAGGTGGCGCCGTTCAGTTCCCTCTGCCAGCCCCAGTCCATGTAGCCCCAGAGGTTCTCGTTGCCGCCGTTCCACAGCGCCAGCGAGGGGTGCGGGGTGAGGCGGGCGACGTTCTCCCTGGCCTCGGCCTCGAACTCGGCCCACAGCTCGGGCTCCTCGGCGTAGGTGGAGCAGGCCAGCAGGAAGTCCTGCCAGACCAGCACGCCGCGCTCGTCGCACAGGTCGTAGAAGTCGTCGGTCTCGTAGATCCCGCCGCCCCAGATGCGGAGCATGTTCATGTTGGCGCCGACGGCCTGGTCGATGCGGCGGGCGAGCCGCTCCCGGGTGATCCGGGTCAGGAAGTGGTCGTCGGGAATCCAGTTGGCGCCCTTGGCGAAGATCGGCTGGCCGTTGACCACGAAGGTGAACGGGGTGCCGTGCTCGTCCGGGGTGGTGTCCACGGTGATGGTGCGGAAGCCGACCCGGCGCTCGAAGGTGTCCAGTTCGTCGTCGCCGGCGGTCAGCACGACGGAGACGTCGTAGAGCGGCTGGTCGCCGTAGCCGACCGGCCACCACAGCTCGGCGTCGGGGACGTCCACGGTGACGGTGGCGCTGGTGGCGTCGGCGGGCACGGTGGTGGTGGCGGTGTGCCCGGCCACGGTGGCGGTCACGGTCAGCGCTCCGGCCTCGCCGAGGCCGGAGCGCTCGATGTCGGCGTGCACGGTCAGGCGGCCGGTGCCGTTCTCGGTCACGCTGGCCAGCGGGCGGACGCTGGCCAGCCGGGCGACGCGCCAGCGCTCCAGGGTGACGGGCTTCCAGATGCCGGCGGTCTGGAGGTCGGGGCCCCAGTCCCAGCCGAAGCTGCACGCCATCTTGCGGACGGCGTTGAACGGGTGCGGGTAGACGTGCGGGCGCGGGCCGAGGCGGCGCTCGGCCTCCTCGGCGTAGGCCAGCGCGGAGCGGAAGGTGACGGCCAGCTCGGCGGGGGTGCCGTCCAGCAGCTCGCGCACGTCGTAGCGGTAGGAGCGGAACATGTTCGCGGTCGAGCCCAGGGTGCGGCCGGCCAGCTCGACGGTGGCGACGGTGTCGAGGCCGTCGAAGACCAGGTCGACGCGCTCGTCGGCGGCGGCGGCCGGGGCGTCGACGGTGGTGGTGTAGCGCCAGTCCGTGCGGTGCGCCCAGACCAGCTCCTCCTCGACGCGGTTCTGGTAGGGGTCGTTGATCAGTCCGGCGTTCAGCAGGTCCAGGTGGGCGCTGCCCGGCACGTGGGCGGGCACGGTGCGCCCGGAGATGTTCTCCGGTACTGGACCGGCGATCGCCGTCAGCTGCCAACCGTCGTGCAGGGCATGGCGGATCATCGTGATTACTCCCAGGTGGTGACGGGCTCAGACCGGATGAGATTGTTATGGTGCCGAATTAAGTAAGTCAACAGCGCCCCCCTCCCACCCCTTCTCCACCTGGGACTTAATGCCGGATTTCTGCGGATATATCGCTAACCCTGTTCGAAGCCTCCGTGATCCAGATCACACCTTCCGGGGCGAAGGGCGTTCGACGGTGATCACCGTGGATCACCCCCGGCACGTGGGGGGCGGCGGTCGGAACCGCCGCCCCCCACGCATCACTCCGGCGCTCGGCTCAGGAGCGCGCGACCTCCGGCCCGGCGCCCTGGAGGGGCACGGAGACCGGCCGGTCGAACTCGTACCAGGAGCCCGTGGTGTGGTCGAAGCCACGCCCCAGGTCCTCGCGGGTGATGGCGCCCGGCGAGTCGGCGAGCGAGCGGCCCCGCTCGTCCGGGTTGGGCGCCGCCTTGGCCAGCAACTGGGTATAGGAGTGGCGCGGGTTGAGGATCACCTCGTCGGCCGGGCCGCGTTCCACCACCCGCCCCCGGTACATCACCAGGATGTCGTCGGAGAAGTGCCGGGCCGTGGCCAGGTCGTGGGTGATGTAGAGCACCGCGAGGTTGTCCTCGCGCTGGAGCCTGGCCAGCAGGTTGAGCACGCCCAGCCGGATCGAGACGTCCAGCATCGAGACCGGCTCGTCCGCGATCACCACCTGCGCCCCGGGCGCCAACGCCCGCGCGATGGCGACCCGTTGACGCTGGCCGCCGGACAGCTCGTGCGGCCGGCGGGGCGCCATGTCCTCGGCCGGGGTCAGGTTGACCCGCTCCAGCAGTTGCGCCACGCCCCTGCGGGTCTCCTCCGCGCTCCGCGCCCGGCCGTGCAGCCGCAGCGGCCTGGCCAGGTGGTGCTCGATGGTGTGGAACGGGTTGAGCGAGGCGAACGGGTCCTGGAAGACCATCTGCACGTGGTCGCGGTACTCCCGGTCGCGGACCGGGGTGCCGTCCTCCTTGGTCGCCACGATGCGCCCGCCGGTCGGCTTCTCCAGCCGGGCGATGGTCTTGGCCACCGTCGACTTGCCCGAGCCCGACTCCCCCACCAGCGCCACGGTGCGGCCCGGGGTGAGGGTGAACGAGACGTGGTTGACCGCGCGCAGCGTCGAGCGGCGCAGCCCGGAGCGGATCGGGTAGTCCTTGACCAGGTCGCGGACCTCCAGTGTGGTCATGGCTGCGCCCTCTCGTTCGCGCTCGCCGCCGGCGGTTCGGTCCGGGAGGCGGACTCGCCGGTGCGGATGAAGGAGCCACGGTCCCCCGTCAGGCTCGGGAAGGACTCCAGCAGCCTGCGGGTGTACTCGTGCCGTGGGCTGGCGTAGATCTCCTCGGCCGGCGCGTACTCGACGATCTCACCGGCCCTCATCACCGCGATGCGGTCGGTGAGTTCGAGGAGCAGCGGCAGGTCGTGGGTGATGAAGATGACCGCGAAGCCCAGCTCGTCCCGCAGCCGGATGATCTCCCGCAGGATGCCGCGCTGGACCACCACGTCGAGCGCCGTGGTGGGCTCGTCCATGATCATCACCTGCGGGTTGAGCAGCATGGCCATGGCGATCATGACCCGCTGCCGCATCCCGCCCGACAGCTCGTGCGCGAAGGAGTCGAGCCGCTGGGGGTCGACGCCCACCAGGGTCAGCACCTCGGCGCACCGCGCCCGCCGTTCCTCCTTGGACATGCCGGGCTCGTGGGTGGTGAGCACGTCGTCCAGCTGCTCGTGGATGGTGATCACCGGGTTGAGCGAGTTCATCGCGCCCTGGAAGACCATCGACAGCTTGGACCAGCGGAACGCCCGCAACTCCTCGTTCTCCAGGGCCAGCAGGTCGATGTCCTGCCCGGAGCGGTCGTGGAAGGTGACGGAGCCCTCCGTGACCTCGGCCGGCGGCCGGTGGAGTCGGTTGATCGCGTAGGCGAGGGTGGTCTTGCCACAGCCGGACTCGCCGGCCAGGCCCAGGATCTCGCCGCGCCGCAGCGTCAGCGAGACGTCCTTGACGGCGTGCACCGGGCGTTCGCTCCGGTAGACGACGTTGAGCCCCCGCACCGTGAGGACCAGGTCGTCGCGGCGCTCGTCGGGCGACGACTCGGTGACCGCCTCGTGCCCGGCGACGGCCGCCTCCGCGACGTCGCCAACGGCCTTGACCTGACGGGTGATCCGCAGCTTGGGGTTGATGATCTCGTCGATGCTGAAGTTGATCAGCGCCAGGCCGCAGCCGAAGAGCGCGATCAGCAGCCCCGGCGGAACGAACCACCACCAGGCCTCGTACTGGAGCGCGAAGCCGTTCTGGGCGAAGTAGAGCATGGTGCCCAGGGTGTGGCTGTTGGACGCGCCCAGGCCCAGGAAGGACAGGCCGGCCTCGGCCAGGATCGCCGCGATCACGGCGAAGACGAACTGCGAGGCCAGCAGCGGCAGCAGGTTGGGCAGGATCTCGACGGAGACGATCCGCCACCGCTTCTCCCCCGCCACCCGCGCCGCCGCGACATAGTCGCGGTTGCGCAGCGAGAGGGTCTGGGCGCGCAGCACCCGCGCGGCGGCGGCCCAGCCGGTGACGGCCAGCACCAGCGCCACCGTCCACCAGCCCCGGTCCTCAGCCGGCACGAAGCCGGCGACCACGATCACCAGCGGCAGGCCCGGGATGACCAGCATGACGTTGGTGAACAGGGAGAAGCCCTCGTCGATCGCGCCGCCGAGATAGCCGCCGACGATGCCGAAGAGCGCCGAGAGCAGCGTGGCGAGCACGCCGACCAGCAGGCCGATCTGTAGCGATCCCCGGGTGGAGTGCGCCAGTTGGGCCAGCACGTCCTGGCCGGTCTGGGTGGTGCCCAGCAGGTACTCGCCGCTGGGCTCCGTCATGCCGATCGGGTCGATGGCGTTGGGGTTCGGGAAGAACGGCGGCCCGACGATGCCGAAGAGCGCGATGCCCAGCACCAGGAACAGGCCGATGCCCAGCTTGGGCGACCAGCTCGGCAGCAGGGCGCGCAGACCGTTCCTGCCCCGGCGCGGTGCCGTGGCGATCGGGTCGGTCGTGCCCCCAACGGGCGGCGCGCTCTCGTCGGCGCCGCCGGGGAGCGGACTGAGGTTGGTCACGATGCCGCTCCGTTCAGTTCTCGACTCGGGTACGTGGGTCGATGGCCCCGTACAGGAGGTCGATGACCAGGTTCGCCCCCAGCACCGCCACCGTGATGACCAGGAAGATCCCCTGCATCAGGGCGTAGTCGCTGTTCTGCACGGCCGACAGCAGCCGCGAGCCGATGCCCGGGTAGGAGAAGACCTGTTCGGTGATGATCGAGCCGGAGACCACGAAGCCCAGCGAGATGGCGAAGCCCGCCACCGAGGGCAGCACCGCGTTCCTGGCCGCGTAGCGGCTCATGATGCGGCGGTTGCGGAGCCCCTTGGCCTGCGCGGTGAGGATGTAGTCCTCGGAGATGGTGGAGACCATCATGTTGCGCATTCCCAGCAGCCAGCCGCCCACCGAGGAGACCACGATGGTCAGGGCCGGCAGGGTGCCGTGCTCGATCACCGAGCTGATGAACTCCCAGTTCCAGCCGGTGGACAGCGCCACGTCGTAGCCGTGGTTGAGCGGGAACCACCCGAGCTGGGAGGAGAAGATCAGGACGAAGATCAGGGCCAGCCAGAAGTACGGCACCGCCGAGAGCACGGTGGTGGCCGGAACGAGGTGGTCCAGCCAGGAGCCTCGTTTCCAGCCGACCACCGCGCCGAGCACCACGCCCAGCGCGAACGACAGCAGGGTGGCGATGCCCACCAGGCCGACGGTCCAGGGCAGGGACTGCCCGATGACGTCACTGACCTTGGCCGGGAAGGCACTGGTCGCGATACCGAGATCACCTCTGGCCAGGTTGCCCAGATAGGTGAAGTACTGGTTCCACAGGGGCTCGCCCGAGTCGGACCCGAGCAGCGCCTCGAAGGACTCGCGGACCTCGGGGCCGACCTGGCCGCCGCGCTGCTGGAGCTTGCCCAGCAGCGCGTCGACCGGGTTGCCCGGCATCATTCGCGGGATGAAGAAGTTCAGGGTCAACGCCGCCCACAGGGCGACGAGATAGAACCCCAGCTTCCGGACGTAGTACCTCATCAGGAAGCGTCACTCACCGGCGGGCTTCAGGTTGCGGTAGATCTCGGCCTGGTCGGGGCGCGACCACACGGCCGGGAAGGCGTAGAGGTTCACGTCCGTCGGCCAGCCGGAGAACTTGCCGGCGTTGAACTCGCTGGTGGTGCCGCCGACCATGATCGGGATGTAGGGCATGTCCCGCTCGATGGCGGCCTGGATGGTGTCGTAGTACGGCTGACGGGCTTCCTGGCCGTCCTCCGGGTTGAGCTGCGCCAGCTCCTCGATCGCCGCGTCCACCTCGGGGTTGGCGTAGCGGGACCAGTTCGGGTTGGCGCTCTCGCCGACCGGCTTGGTGCTCTGGCTGTGGAAGAACTGGTAGTAGATGTAGTACGGGTCGGGGGAGGCACCCGGGTAGAGCGAGTCGATCGCCAGCTGGAAGTTGCCGGTGTTGCGGCTGTCGGTGACCTCGTTCCAGGACGCCTGGTTGACCGTCAGCTTGATGCCGACCTCGTTCAGCTGCTCGGCCATGGTGTTGACGGCGGTGATGTAGTCGGTCCAGCCGGTCACCACGTTGACGGTCATCTCCAGCTTGACGCCGTCCTTGGCGTAGATGCCGTCGCCGCCCCTGACATAGCCGGCGGCCTCCAGGATCTCCTCGGCCTGCGCGGTGTCGGCGGTCATGCTGGCGGTGCGGTTCTCCAGGTCGGCGGAGACATAGGCCGCGTCACGCTCGGGGAGGGCGAATCCGGGCGAGATCTCGCTGGAAGTGTTCTGGAAGGCCAGCGAGTTGAGGGTCTCGCGGTCCATGGCGTGGAAGATCGCCTGACGGACCGCCGGGTCGGTCTGCGGTCCCTCACAACCCAGCTCGGCATTGGCGCAGGTCACCAACACCGTCTGGTTCATGGGGATGGTGATGACCTTGTAACCCTCGTGGTTTTCCTCGAAGTTGGCGATGTCCGGCACCGGTCCGGTCTGCCAGTCGATCTCGCCGGCCGCGAGGGCGTCGGCGCCGGCCTGGTTGCCGGAGAGCGCCACATAGCGCACGTTCTTCAGCTCGGGCTCGCCGTCCCAGTAGTCCGGGTTGGCCTCCATGGTGAACGCCTGGGGCTTGAAGTCACTGAGCAGGAACGGACCGGTTCCGACCGGCTCGGCCATGATGTCGGTCTCGGGGTCGTCTATGCCGGACCAGATGTGCTCGGGAACGATCGGCGACTTGCCCAACAGCTGGGGCGCGTCCATATACGCCGGGTCCTCGAAGCTCACGGTCACATGGCTGGCGTCCACGACCTCCGTGGTGCCGTCGAAGCCGAAGCTGTTGAACGCCGGGGTGTCCCGGATCAGGTCGAAGGTGAAGGCGACGTCCTCCGCGTCGAACGCCTCGCCGTCGGACCAGGTGACGTCCTCGCGCAGCGTGATGCTCAGCTCGGTGCCGTCCTCGTTCCAGGCGTACTCGGTGCCCAGCCGGCCGGCCGGCTCGTCCTGGCGCGCGTTGTTGAAGAAGAAGAGGGGCTCGTAGATGGAGCCGATCCCCTCGATCGCCTCCGGCGAGTAGGGGTTGTAGTTGCGCTGCCACTCGCCGGCGAGGCCGGTGTAGACGATCAGCGTGTCGGGGTCGGTGGACGACCCTCCGCCGGACCCGCCACACGCGGTCGCGAGCAGACCGATCGTGACCGTCCCGATCGCCGCCGCTCGCGCGCGCCGCCACCTTGCGTGCAAGGACATTCTCGTTCCTCTCTTAGCCTGCCCCGACGTTGGGGCATGGGCGGAGTCACCCAGGGGTATGTGATTGTTAAGCCGCCGAATTAACAAAGTCAACCCTCCAATGACACGAACAGACAACGACGCGCCCGCGGACACGCCCCGCACCCGCGCTGCCACCGTGCGCCATGCCGCATGGGGCGTCTCCCGTCTCGTCGTTCACACTGGCCAAATGCTTCGTCAGCCAAATAAACTAAGAGTCGCGCAGTGTCACCTGGGCGACGCGTACCGAAGCGGTGAACTCTCGCGCGGAGTGCGGAGGATGAGGATTCAGTGAGCGGACCTGCCGGAGCGACCCCCCATGCCAGCAGCAGGGCGGCGGTGCTCGACGTGATCCGGGCAGCCGGCACCATCAGCCGGGTCGGGCTCGTGAAGGCCACCGGGTTCACGGGCGCCACCATCTCCACCGTGGTCCGTCGCCTCATCGACGACGGGCTGGTGCTGGAGTCCGGCCGGGCGGAGTCCACCGGCGGCAAACGCCGGGTGCTGCTCCAGCTCAACCAGTCCTCCCGGTTCGCCGTCGGTGTGCATCTGGACCATGCCGGAATCACGTATGTGCTCACCAACCTGGGCGGTTCGGTGGTCGCCCGGATGTCCCGGGCAGGCGTTGGCACCGACGATCCGGCGGTCATCATGGAACGCATGGCGACGGAGGTCGACGCGCTGATCGACGGCGCCGGTGTCGACCGCAGCAGGATACTGGGCCTCGGCCTGGTCGCCCCCGGCCCCATGAACCAGATCAGCGGGATGCGCGTGAGCCCGCCGACGATGCGGCACTGGGAAGACTACCCACTGGCCAGCGCGCTGGAGACCGCCACCCACCTCCCGGTGGTCCTCGACAACGACGCCACCGCCGCCGCGTTGGGCGAGCACTGGTCGGGCGACGTGGGCGGCACCTCCACGTTCGCCGCCATCTACATGGGCACCGGGATCGGCGCCGGCCTCGTGGTCAACGGCATCACCTACCGGGGCGCCAGCGGCAACGCGGGCGAGATCGGCCATATTTGTCTTGATGTGAACGGTCCCGCGTGCTGGTGCGGGGCCCGGGGCTGCACGGAGATGCTGGCCGGCCCCGGCGCCGTGGTCAGCGCCGCCCGCGCCGACGCGGCGCTGGCCCGCGCGGCCGGGCTGGCCGAGTCCCCCGAACGCCCGCGCTGGCTCGCCGACTTCGCCGCGATCACCCGGGCCGCGCTGCGCGGCGACGCCCGCGCCAAGCAGCTGCTGGAGAACTCGGCGCGGCACCTCGCGATCGCCGCCCGCACCCTGGCCAACGTGATGGACCTGGAGCAGCTGGTGCTCACCGGGCCGAGCCTGGCGATCGCCGGCTCGATCTATCTGCCGGTGGTGCGGGACGAGTTGGACCGCGCGTTCTTCTCCCGGGCCACCCACTCCATCACCGTGCGGCTCTCCCGCTCGGCCGCCACCGCGCCGGCCATCGGCGCCGCCGCGCTCGTGCTCCAGTCCGAACTGGTGCCGCTGCGCGAGGGGTTGCGCCTGCCGGACAACCTGGGCGACGCGGAGCCAACGGGCCAGCCAACGAGCCGCTGACCTGCGGCGGGCGCGGGAGCGCGCGCCGTGCGCCCCGGCGACCTCAAGGGAGCGCACCACCCTAAGTGAAGAAATATCGCGGTATCTCTCCTCTAACGGGTTAATTCCGCAGGGGCGGCACATGACCGCGTCGCGGGACGGGGACAGAACGATTCGTCCAGGCGATCCCCGACGAACTGGAGCGCCTCCCTTGGCCACCTCCGACACCGTCCATCACTGCCCCTTCGACTTCGCGGAAGGGCTGGAATTCGACCCCACGCTCAGACGCCTGATGACCGAGGAGCCGGTCGCCCGCGTCACCCTCTCCTACGGCGAGGGCACGGCCTGGCTGGTCACCCGCTACGAGGACGTGCGGCTGGTCACCACCGACCGCAGGTTCAGCAGGGCCGCCGTCGCCGGGCGGAACTTCCCCCGGATGACCCCCGCGCCCATCGTCCAGTCCGAGTCCATCAACCTGCTCGACCCACCGGCCAGCAGTCGGCTGCGCCGCCTGGTGGCACAGGCGTTCACCGCGCCCCGGGTGGAGGCCATGCGGCCGGCGATCCAACGGATCGTGGACGGCCTGCTGGACGAGATGGCCGACCACGGCCCGCCGGCCGACCTGGTCGCCCACCTCTCCTCCCGACTGCCGCTGACCACCATCTGCGAGGTCCTCGACATCCCCGAGGACGACCGGCCCGAGCTGCGGCGCCGGGCGATGGCCATGATGGCCACCGGGGCGGCCACCAAGGAGGCCGCGATCCAGGCCAAGGCCGAACTACGGGCCTACTTCAAGGAGTTGACCCAGGTCCGCCGGGCCAGCCCGGGCGAGGACCTGATCAGCCACCTGGCCACCGCGCGGGACGGCGAGGAGCGGCTGGGGCCCGACGAGCTGGCCGTGATGGCGATGGTCCTGATGATGACCGGCCACGACACCAGCACCTACCAGCTGAGCAACATCACCTACACCCTGCTCACCCACCCCGAGCAGCTCGCCAAGCTGCGCGCCCGGCCGGAGCGCCTGCCGGACGCGCTGGAGGAGCTGCTGCGGTTCATCCCGTTCCGCAAGGGCGTCGGGATTCCCCGGATCGCCCTGGAGGACGTGCGCGTCGGCGACGTCACCATCCGCGCCGGCGACACCGTGCACGTGTCCTATCTGGCGGCCAACCGGGACCCGGCCCGCTTCCCGAACCCGGACGAGCTGGACCTGGACCGGTCGCCCGCGCCGCACATGACGTTCGGCTGGGGGGTCCACCACTGCATCGGCGCGCCGCTGGCCGTGATGGAACTGCGGCTGGCCATCGGCACGTTGCTCGCCCGCTTCCCCGGGCTGCGGCTCGCGGTCCCGGCCGAGCGGGTGCGGTGGAACGACGAGTCGATCTGGCGCTACCCGTATGAGCTTCCGGTCGCTTGGTGACCGGCACCACCACTGAGACTGCCGTCGACACCGCGCCGGGCGCCCAGGGCCCCGGTCGCGGCAAGGGGAGGGGACCATGGCCATTCTGTGCAGACCAGCGATCGCGGTACCGGAGCACGTGCTCACCCTGGAGGAGACCCTCCGGCTGGCACGCACCACGCACGCCGACCATCCGCAACTCGCTCTGGCCCTGCGGCTGATCGAGAACACCGGGGTGCGCACCCGACACATCGTGCGCCCGATCGAGGAAACGCTTGCGCACCCCGGTTTCGAGGAGCGGAACCGGATCTACGAGGCGGAGGCCAAGCGCCGGGTGCCGCCGGTGGTCTACCGGGCGCTGGACCAGGCGGGTCTGACCGTTCGGGATATCGACCTGATCGTCTATGTCTCGTGCACGGGCTTCATGATGCCCTCGCTGACCGCCTGGCTGATCAACACGTTGGGTTTCCGACCGGAGACGCGTCAGCTGCCGATCGCCCAGCTGGGCTGCGCGGCCGGCGGCGCGGCGATCAACCGGGCGCACGACTTCTGTCGGGCCTACCCGGGGACCAACGCGCTGATCGTGGCCTGCGAGTTCTGCTCGCTCTGCTACCAGCCCACCGACCTGGGCGTCGGGCAGCTGCTCTCCAACGGTCTCTTCGGGGACGCGGTGGCCTCGGCCGTGGTGCGCGGCCGGGGCGGCAGCGGGGTGCGCCTTGAGCGCAACGGCTCCCATCTGGTGCCGGACACCGAGGACTGGATCTCCTACGCGGTGCGGGCCACCGGCTTCCACTTCCAACTGGACAAGCGGGTGCCGACCACCATGAAGATGCTGGCGCCCGCGCTGCGCACCCTGGCCACCGAGCACGAGTGGGACGTCTCGGGGCTGGACTTCCACATCGTCCACGCGGGCGGGCCCCGCATCCTGGACGACCTGTGCCACTTCCTGGACGTGCCCCCGGAGATGTTCCGCTTCAGCCGGGCCACGCTCACCGAGCGGGGGAACATCGCCAGTTGTGTGGTCTTCGACGCCCTGGAGCGGCTGTTCGCCGCCGGGGGCGTGCCCGAGGGCGCCAGGGGGCAGATCGCGGGCTTCGGCCCGGGCATCACCGCCGAGATGGCGCTGGGGAGTTGGGTGACCGGGGAACGGCCCGCCGTGGCCGGCCAGACCCGGGGGTCGACGCACCGGGCCGGCGTCGCCTGAGGCGTCCCTCGGGCCCCGGGGTCGTCAGCCGGCCCCGGCCCCCGCCCCGGCCAGGTAGCTGGCCGCCATGTCGGTGTGGGTGGGGAAGGCCAGCGTGGCGGGGCGGGTGAGCACCAGCCACTCGGTGGCCTCGGACGTCGGCCGGGACGGCGGCAGGCCGGCCGCGTCCACGGGCGGGAACAGCGCGAACACGTTGAGATTGCGTTCGGTGCTGTGCACGTCGTAGAGCGTGACGCCCTCCGTGGACACGGTCAGGCCGGTCTCCTCCCACAACTCGCGGGCGGCGGCCTGCCGCCAGTCCTCGCCGATCTCCATGTAACCGCCGGGCAGGGCCAGTTCACCACGGCACGGCTCGATGTCCCGGCGGACCACCACCAGGCCACGGCCGCCGTCCGCCGCCACCACGGGCAGCAGGGCGACGGCCACCGGCAGGGGGTTGGCCCAGAGCGTCTCGCCACAGCGCGGGCAGTCCCTGGGCCAGCCCTCCACGGCGGCGTAACCGGCGCCGCAGTAGGGGCAGTGCGTCACGGTGCGGCCATAGGTGTAAGCCATCGAAGCGTCGCTCCGCCTTTCGTTCCGTTCCGCCCGGAGCCCTCGGGCGACCGGGATCTTCGGAGAGGCTACGCTCTCCCTGGCCGGGTCAGGGCTTGCGCCCGACGCCGCCGACGATCTCCAGGTCGGAGCGCGCCGGGCGGGCCCCGGGCGTCGGACGCCACAGCGGGCAGGAGACCACGCCGGGCTCGACCAGGTCCAACCCCTCGAAGAAGCCGGCGATCTCGGCCCGGCCGCGCAACAGGTAGGGGGCCGCGCCGGTCTGGTTGTAGAGGCCCTGGGCCTCGGCGAACGCGGGGCGCCCGGTGACGCCGTCGTTCGCCGAGAGATGGCTGCCCGGGGGCAGGGCGGCCAGCAGCGCGCTGACGATGCCCCGCGCCTCCCCGTACTCCTCGACATGGCCGAGGACGCCGCTGAGGATCAGGCCGACGGGACGGTCGAGGTCCAGAGTCTGGTCGACGGCCGCCAACACCCCCTCCGGGTCGCGGAGATCGGCGTGCACATAGTCGGTCGCGCCCTTGGGGCCGCTCGCCATCAGCGCGCGGGCGTGGGCGATGACCAGCGGATCGTTGTCGACATAGACGATCCGGGCGTCGGGGCGGACGCGTTGGGCGATCTGGTGGGTGTTCTCCGCCGTGGGCAGCCCGGTTCCGATGTCGACGAACTGGGCGATGCCGGCCTCGCGCGCCAGGTAGTGGATGCTGCGGCCCAGGAACTCCCGGGAGGCGCGGGCCACCTGGCGGACCTCGGGGAAGATCCGGCAGTAGTCGTCACCCGCCGCGCGGTCCACCGCGTAGTAGTCACGCCCGCCGAGCCAGTAGTTCCAGATCCGCGCCGAGTGCGGCACCGTCCGGTCGATCATGGGCGCGTCTTCGGTCACGGCGCGTTTCTCCTGATGGTGCCATGGTGCTGCGGTGCGGGTGGGACGTCTCCGGGGCCGGACGGCGGGGCGCGGGTGGCGCCGGGGTGGCGGGGCGCGCGCCGTGGGGACCGGGCCCGTCGGACCGGTCGGCGCGGCCGGGGTGCGCCGCCGGACCGGCCGCCGGCGTCGTCTCGCTCAGCTGGCCCACCCCGGTCGGGAGCGGGGGGCATCGTCGGGGGTGGCGGACGAAATGACCCGGGGCGTGCGGAGATTCATAACAGCAACGCATCATAGATGCGCTCTATCGATGCGTCGACAAAGCGTCCAGGACTGACGGAACGTCAGACGACCGCGACCGGCGTACCGTTGTCGCCGAGCGCGGCCCTCGCGCCCTCAGTCGGCGCGGGTGGTCAGCACCTCGTCCAGGTCGTAGCCGACGGGCTCCTCCAGCTGGGCGTAGGTGCACTCCTCGGGCTGCCGGTCGGGGCGCCAGCGGCGGAACCTGGTGGTGTGCCGGAAGCGGTCGCCCTGCATGTGGTCGTAGGCGACCTCGCAGACCCGCTCCGGGCGCAGCGGCAGCCAGCTGAGGTCCTTGCCGCCGGTCCACCGGCTGGGACCGCCCGGCAGCCGGTCCCGCTCGTGCGCCTCCTCGCGCGCCCAGTCGGCCCAGGGATGGCCCTCGACGGAGTCCATCAGCAGCGGCGTCAGCTCGGCCATCAGCTCCTCGCGTCGCCTGGCGGTGAACGAGGCGGCGACGCCCACGTGTTGCAGCCGGCCGTCGGCGTTGTAGAGGCCCAGCAGCAGGGAGCCGACGACGGGGCCGCTCTTGTGGTGGCGCAGGCCGGCGAGCACGCAGTCGGCGGTCCGCTCGTGCTTGACCTTGACCATGGTGCGCTCGTTGGGCGTGTAGGGCTGGTCGGGCCGCTTGGCGACGACGCCGTCCAGTCCGGCGCCCTCGTAGCGCTGGTACCAGTCCCGGGCGAGCGCGAGGTCGGTGGTGGCGGGGGCGAGGAAGAGCGGCGGGCCGGCGTCGGCCAGCGTCTCGACCAGCAGCCGGCGGCGCTCGGCCAGCGGCTCGGCCAGCAACGACCGCTCCCCCAGCGCCAGCAGGTCGAACGCGACGAAGCCCGAGGGGTGCCGCTCGGCGAGCATCCGCACCCGGGAGTCGGCCGGGTGGATGCGCTCCAGCAGGGCGTCGAAGTCCAGCCGCCCGGCGCGGGCGATGACGATCTCGCCGTCCAGCACGCAGCGCTCCGGCAGCCGTGCGAGGAGGCCCTCGGCCAGCTCGGGGAAATATCGGGTGAGCGGCTTGGTGGAGCGGCTGCTGATCTCGATCTCCGGGCCGTCCCGGAAGACGATCGCCCGGAAGCCGTCCCACTTGGCCTCGTAGTGCAGCCCGGGAGGGATGCGCGCGGCGGGCTTGGCGAGCATGGGCTTGACGGGGGGCATCACGGGCAGCTCCATGCTGCGGATTGTCCCCGGCGGCCGCTGGCGCCGCCCTCGGCGCGCCGCCGTTCGGGCGGGGCGGCGCCCGTGCGCGTTACCCGGCGACGAACTGGGTGAGTATCGCCTGCACCTCGTAGATGTCGACGCCCTTGGTGAAGGTCTTCTGGAGGGGCGTCGGGTTGCTGGAGACCCAGATCTTCAGCTCGGCGTCCAGGTCGAAGTGGCCGGCGGTCTCGACCGCGAAGTGGGTGATGCTCTTGTAGGGGATCGAGTGGTACTCGACCTTCTTCCCCGTGATGCCCTGCTTGTCGACCAGGATCAGCCGGCGGTCGGTGAACAGCAGCGTGTCCCGGATCAGCAGGAACGCCGCCCGCACCCGCTCCCCCTGCCCGAACAGCCGCCCGTACTCCTGCTGCGCCTGCGCCGGGTCGATCGCGTGCGCGTTGCCGAACAGTGCCATGACTGGCCCCCCACCGTGCGAAGTTGCCTCCCCGGCACTGTACCCGGGCCCACCGACAGCCGGGGGTGGTGTGCGGCGCCGCCCGGGCGCGCCCCCGTGGCCGGGCGGCCGGGGTCGGCCACATTGGGGTGTCGTGGACGGATCGGGAGGCCGGGAGGCGTCGGTGGCGGATCATCCGGTGGCGGGCTATCTGGTGTGGGCGGTGCTCTTCGGGGCGCTCTTCGGCTGGGAGGCGCTGACGCTGGCCCGCCCCGAGGCGGGGCTGCCGACGCTGAGCGACGCGATGGACGCGGTGATGCGCTACCCGGTGGGGCGTTGGGTGCTGTTCGCGGTGTGGCTGTGGTTCGGCTGGCACACCTTCGTGCGCGGCTGGCACTTCCTGCTGCGCGGCCCGGTCGAGTGACGGCGGCGGGCGACGGTGCGACCCCCGACGGCGTTGGTGCTGGCCATGACGGCGCTCGGCTATGTGCTGCTGGTGGCCACGCTGGCGCTGGGCCTGGCGCGGGCCCGTCGGGAGCGGGGTGAGCGTTCCGGGCGGCGGGGCTGGGCGGCGCTGGCCTGGCGGGTGGCGGAGACGGTGCTCGGCGGCTGGGCGGTGCTGGTCGTGGTGCTGCTGGGCTACTACTACGGGCTGGCCGATCTGGGCGGCGGGTTCCTCGTGGGTGGGCTGGCCGGGAGCGCGGCCCTGCTGGCGATCGCGCTGCCGCTGTTCGCGCTGGCCTCCTGGGGCTGGGAGCGCGCCGGGGCCCGGCGGCGCGCGGCGGGGCGCGGGGGGCGCTCGCGGTGAACGGGCGGCGCCTCGGACTGCGGCGGGGCGCGCCCGGACCTACCGTGGTGGCATGGCTGAGGCGTTGGAGGTCACGGTCGGCGGGCGCCAGGTGCGGGTGAGCAATCCGAACAAGGTGTACTTCCCCGAGCGCGGCTACACCAAGCTGGACGTGGTCGAGTACTACCGCTCCGTGGCCGACGGCGCCCTGCGGGCGCTGCGGGACCGCCCCACCACGTTGCAACGCTTCCCCGACGGCGTCACCGGCGAGGCGTTCTTCCAGAAGCGCGCGCCGAAGAACATCCCCGACTGGATTCCCACCGGGCGGATCTCGTTCCCCAGCGGCCGGCACGCGGACGAGTTCGCGCCGAACGAGCCGGCCGCCGTGGTGTGGGCGGCCAACCTGGGCTGTCTGACGTTCCACCCCTGGCCGGTGCGCCGCGACGACACCGAGCACCCGGACGAGCTGCGGATCGACCTCGACCCGCAGCCGGGCACCGACTACGCCGACGCCGTCCGGGCCGCGCTGGAACTGCGGGAGCTGCTGGAGGAGTTGGGGCTGCGCGGCTGGCCGAAGACCTCGGGCGGGCGCGGCATCCACGTCTTCGTGCCGATCGTTCCCGAGTGGACGTTCCCCCAGGTGCGGCGGGCGGCGATCGCGGTGGGGCGCGAGCTGGAGCGGCGCGCGCCCGAGCGGGTCACCACGGCCTGGTGGAAGGAGGAGCGTGGCGAGCGGATCTTCGTGGACTACAACCAGATGGCCAGGGACCGCACCATCGCCAGCGCCTACTCGGTCAGGCCGCGCCCGACGGCGACGGTCTCGGCGCCGTTGACCTGGGAGGAAGTCCCCGACGCCCGCCCGGAGGACTTCGACCTGGCCACCATGCCGGGCCGGTTCGCCGAGGTGGGCGACCCGCACGCGGAGATGGCCGAGCACCCGTGCCGGCTGGAGTCGGTGCTGGAGCTGGCCGAGCGGGACGAGCGGGAACACGGCCTGGGCGACCTGCCCTACCCGCCCGACCACCCCAAGGTCGCCGGCGAGCCCACCCGGGTGCAGCCCAGCCGGGCCCGCAGGAAGAAGTGACGGGCGGCGGGCGGGCGTTCGCGCCGGGGTCGGGGCTCGCGGGCGGGCGTTCGCGCCGGCCGTCAGGGCTTGCGGGCGACCCCGCCGGCCTGGCCGACGTCCTGCGGCCCCTGGCCGGCCGCCGGGTCGGGGCGCCAGCGGGGAACGGCGACCACGCCGGGCTCGACCAGTTCGAGACCGTCGAAGTACCCACGGATCTCGTCCATCGTGCGCAGCCGGTACGGGACGGCCCCGGACGCGTTGTAGGCGGCCTGGGCGGAGCAGTACACCTCGTCGGTGTCGGTGCCCTCGTTGATGGAGATGTGGCTGCCGGAGGCCAGCCCCGCCATCAGGCGTTGCACGATGGACCGTGCCTCGTCGAAGGTCTCGACATGGCCGAGGATGCCGCTGAGGATCACGCCGACGGGGAGGTCGAGGTCGAGGTGTTCGGTGGCGGCCTCAAGGATGCGCTCGGGCTCGTGGAGGTCGGCCTCGATATAGGCGGTGTGGCCCTCGGGCGTCGAGGTGAGCAGCGCGTTGGCGTGCATCAGCACCAGCGGGTCGTTGTCGACGTAGACCACCCTGGCCTCGGGGTTGACCCGCTGGGCGACCTGGTGCGTGTTGTCCACGGTGGGCAGCCCGGTGCCGACGTCGAGGAACTGCCAGACGCCGGCGTCGCGGGCCATGTAGCGGATGGAGCGGACGAGGAACTGCCGGGAGCAGCGGGCGACGTCCACGATGCCGGGGAACGCCTCCCGGTACTGGTCCCCGGCGATCCGGTCCACCTCGTAGTTGTCGCTGCCGCCCAGCCAGTAGTTCCAGATCCTGGCGGAGTGCGGCACGGAGGTGTCGATCTTGGACACCGGCACGGGACGGGGGGTTGACGCGTCGTCTGTCACGGGCGCTTCTCCTGCGGTGCGTCGGGCCTGCCACGCCCAACGTAGCCGCCCGGGCGGGCCAGCCGGGCCAGGCTCACCACAGGCGCGCGCGTGCGTCCCGGCCGCGGCCGGCGCGGGGGCGGGCCGGGGCCGGGCCCGTGCCGGATCAGGCGATGCGGCCCAGGTCGGCGGCGTGCACCGGGTGCGCCAACGGCTCGCCCGCGCCGATGTGCTCCAGCTCCTCCAGCACCACGCCGGCCAGCCGGTGCAGCTCGGTGCCCTGGGCGCCGGCCACATGCGGGGTGAGCCAGACGTTGTCCAGCGACCACAGCGGGGAGTCGGCGGGCAGCGGCTCGGGCTCGGTCACGTCCAGGACGGCGGTCAGCCGGCCGCTGACCAACTCCGGCTCCAGCGCCGCGTGATCGACCAGCGCGCCCCTGGCGGTGTTGATCAGCACCGCGCCGTCACGCATCAGGGCGAGGCGGGAGGCGTTCAGCATGTGGCGGGTCTCGGCGATGGCGGGCGCGTGCAGGCTGACCAGGTCGCTGGTGGCCAGCAGCTCCTCCAGCGACAGCGGGGTGGCGCCGAGCGCGGCGGCGCCCTCGGCGTCGAGGTAGGGGTCGGAGATGACGACCTCCAGGTCGAACGGGCGCAGCGCCTGGGCGACCAGCCGGCCGATCCGGGAGGCGCCGACCAGGCCGACCCGGCGCCCGTGGTTGCCGACGGTGGGGAACTGGCGCAGCAGGTCGACGTGGCCACGCCCGTCGCGCAGCCGGGCCATGGCGGCCGGGACGCCCTTGAGGGTCAGCAGGATCATCGCCAGGGTGTACTCGGCGACGGGCTGGGCGTTGGCCTGGGCGGCGGTGGAGACCTGGATGCCGCGTTCCCAACAGGCCGGCGAGAGGTGGCCCTTGACCGTGCCGGCGGAGTGCAGCACGGCGCGCAGGTTGGGGGCCGCCGCGAGCGTCGCCTCGTCCACGACGGGGCTGCCCCAGCCGGTGATGAGCACCTCGACCTCGCCGAGCCTGGCGCGGGCGGCCGGCGAGGTGAACTCGGTGAGCACCGAACCGTCTCCCAGGTCGGCCAGCTCCCGGAGTCGGGCCAGCTGGGCCGGGGTGAAGAGACGGTCCGGGAGGTCGGGGAACATGGCGAGAGCGGCCTGGGGCAGTCGGCGCTGCACGTGCTTCCTCCGGGGGTGGGGCTGTCGAGGCGGTGCTGTCGAGGTGGAGCTGTCGAGGTGGGGGCGGCGGTAAGCGATTGCTGAACCCCGTGCATGGTATGCGACGGGGGTTGGGGCGGGACGCGGGAGCCCTGGGGGCTCCCCGGGCGAGGTGGTGCGCGCGGGCGCGGGCCGGCGCGGGTGCCCTGCGGGCGGCGGCCAACGGTGCGGGGGCGCCCCCGTACCGGCGCGGCGGCGTTCCCTCGGTGGCTGACCGCGGCGGTGATCAACGGGGCCGCGCGGGCCGGCCGTTGACCGCCGAGACCGTCGGCGCCCCGCGCCTGCGGGGGCGACCTCGGCCGACGCGCCCCGTCAACAGGAGCCGCCGTTGAGATCCCCTGCCCTGGCGGGCGGCGGCGCGAGGGTGTGGCGGGGAACGGGCATGGGCCGCCGAGCGGGAGCCCGGCTCCGGTGGGGCGCGGGCTCGCCCACGGGGCGAGGCCGCGTCAGTGGGGGGCCGTGGCGGTCAACGTCGTGACGGCGGTGTCGAGTTGGGTCGGAGTGAGGTCGGCGCGGGCGGTCAGGCGGACGCGGGAGATGCCGTCGGGGACCGAGGGCGGGCGGAAGCAGCCGACCAGCAGGTCCCGGCCCCGGCAGGACTCGGCCCAGGCGAGGGCCGCCTCGGGCGAGGGCGCGCGGAGGGACAGCACGGCGGCGGCCGGGGGGTGGGCGGTCAGTCCGGCGGCGGTGAGGCGTCGGTGCAGGGTGGCCGCCGTCGTTCTGGCCCGTTCCGCCAGCGCCGGCTCGGCGCGCAGCAGGCGCAGGGCGGCCAGCGCGGCGGCCACGGCCGGCGGTGCCAGGCCGGTGTCGAAGATCATGGTGCGGGCGGTGTTGACCAGGTGCCTGATCACCCGTTCCGGGCCCAACACCGCGCCGCCCTGGCTGCCCAGGGCCTTGGAGAGGGTCACCGTGGCCACCACGTCGGGCGCCCCGGCGAGGCCCGCCCCGGCCAGCGCGCCGCGCCCGCCGGGGCCGAGCACGCCGAGGCCGTGCGCGTCGTCGACCAGCAGGGCGGCGCCGTGGGCCCGGCAGGTCTCGGCCAGCGCGGGCAGCGGCGCGGCGTCCCCGTCGACCGAGAAGACCGCGTCGCTGACGGCCAGCGCCGGCCCGTCGTGGCCGGCCAACGCGGCGGCGACGGCGGCCGGTTGGGCGTGCGGCACCACGGCGGTCGTCGCGCGGGCCAGCCGGCAGCCGTCGATGAGCGAGGCGTGGTTGCCGGCGTCGGAGACGAGGAGGGTTCCGGCGGGGGCGAGGGCGGTGAGGGCGGCCAGGTTGGCGGCGTAGCCGGAGGCGAAGACCAGCGCGGACTCCGTTCCGCAGAACGCGGCCAGCTCCGCCTCCAGTTGGGCGTGGGCCTCGGTGCTGCCGGTGACCAGGCGGGAGCCGGTGGCGCCGGCGCCCCAGCGGTGGGCGGCCTCGGCGGCGGCCGCCTTCACCTCGGGGTGGCGGGCCAGGCCGAGGTAGTCGTTTCCGGCCAGGTCCAGCGCGGTCGAGTCGGCGGCGCGGGGGCGCAGTCGCCGGGTGAGGCCGGCCTTGGCGCGGCGTTCGGCGGCCTCGTCGAGCCAGTCCAGCACGTGGGCGGGGGCCGGGCGCGGGGGCGTCGTCATGCCGGCCCTCCCCCGTTTCGCGATCCTCGGTCTTGTTGACTGCCCATAAAGCTAATGGCCTGCCGGCCCGCGCAACATGCGGAGACGGACAGACGGCCGGCAACCGCTGTTGTGGGGTTCCACCTTGGACCTTGGGGGCCCGGTGCGACAGGATCGGGAGCCATGGACCTTCTGGACCGGCTGGTGGACAAGGGGCTGCGCCGTGCGCGGCCCACCCGCGAGGAGGCGCTGGCCGTGCTGGCCACCTCCGACGACGAGCTGCTGGACGTGGTGGCCGCCGCCGGCCGGGTGCGCCGGCACTGGTTCGGGCGGCGGGTGAAGCTGAACTACCTGGTGAACCTCAAGTCGGGCCGCTGCCCCGAGGACTGCTTCTACTGCTCGCAGCGGCTGGGCTCGAAGGCCGAGGTGCTGAAGTACACCTGGCTGAAGCCGGAGGAGGCGGCCGAGGCGGCGAGCGCCGGGGTGGCCGGGGGCGCGAAGCGGGTGTGCCTGGTGGCCAGCGGCCGGGGGCCGACCGACCGGGACGTGGACCGGGTCTCGAAGACGATCGAGGCGGTGCGCGAGCGCCATCCCGAGGTGGAGGTCTGCGCCTGCCTGGGGCTGCTGTCCGAGGGGCAGGCCGGCCGGCTGCGCGCGGCGGGGGCCGACGCCTACAACCACAACCTCAACACCTCCGAGGCGACCTACGGGGACATCTGCACCACCCACGGCTACGAGGACCGGGTGGCCACGGTGCGGGAGGCCAGGTCGGCGGGGCTCTCGGCCTGTTCGGGGCTGATCGCGGGGATGGGCGAGAGCGACGAGGACCTGGTGGACGTGGTGTTCGCGCTGCGGGACCTGGACCCGGACTCGGTGCCGGTGAACTTCCTGATGCCGTTCGAGGGCACCCCGTTGGCGGGAACGTGGGAGCTGACGCCGGCGCGGGCGCTGCGGGTGCTGGCGATGACGCGGTTCGTCTGCCCGGATGTGGAGGTGCGGCTGGCCGGCGGGCGGGAGACGCATCTGCGGTCGCTCCAACCGCTGGCGCTGCACATCGTGAACTCGATCTTCCTGGGCGACTACCTGACCAGCGAGGGCCAGGCGGGCCGGGAGGATCTGGCGATGATCGCGGACGCGGGGTTCGAGGTGGAGGGCGCGGACAGCGACACGCTGCCGGCGCACCGGGACGGCCTGGTGACGGTGCGCCGCCGGGGCGCGGGCACCGACCTTCCGCCCAACGCCTGAGGGGGCGCGCTGTGTTGACGCCTGGTCAGACGGTGCGGCGCCCCGCCGACGTGTTGGCGCTCGACCGGGAACACGTCTGGCACCCCTACGGTCCGATGCCGGCGGCCAGCGCTCCGCTGCTGGTGGAGTCGGCCCGTGGGGTGCGGCTGCGGCTGGCCGAACCGGCTTTCGGGCAACGGGAGTTGGTGGACGGGATGGCCTCGTGGTGGTCGGCCGTGCACGGCTACCGGCACCCGGTGCTGGACGCGGCGGCGGCCCAGCAGCTGGGGCGGATGAGCCATGTGATGTTCGGCGGCCTGACGAACCGTCCGGCCGTCGAACTCGCCGCGCGACTGGTGGAGTTGACGCCCGGCGAGCTGCGGCACGTGTTTCTCGCGGACTCGGGTTCGGTGTCCGTCGAGGTGGCGCTGAAGATGTGCCTCCAGTACTGGGTCTCGGTCGGACACCCGGAGCGACGGCGGCTGTTGACGTGGCGGGGCGGCTATCACGGCGACACCTGGCACGCGATGTCGGTCTGCGATCCCGAGGGCGGGATGCACGAGCTGTGGTCGGGGGCGCTGCCGCGTCAGGTGTTCGCGGACGCCCCGCCGCCCGGGTTCGACGCGCCGCCCGACCCCGACTACGTCGGGCGGCTGCGGGCCCTGGTCGCCGAGCACGCGGGGGAGTTGGCGGCCGTGGTGGTCGAGCCCGTGGTGCAGGGGGCGGGCGGGATGGCGTTCCACTCCCCCGGGTATCTGCGGGTGCTGCGGGAGGCGTGCGACGAGCACGGGGTGCTGTTGGTCTTCGACGAGATCGCCACCGGATTCGGCCGCACGGGGCGGCTGTTCGCGGCCGAGCACGCGGGTGTGGTGCCCGATGTGCTGTGCGTGGGCAAGGCGTTGACGGGGGGTTATCTGACGCTGGCGGCGACGCTGTGCACGCCCCGGGTGGCGGAGGGCATCTCGCGGGGCGAGGTGCCGGTGCTGGCGCACGGGCCGACCTATATGGGCAACCCGCTCGCCTGCGCGGTCGCGTTGGCCTCGGTCGACCTGCTGCTGGCCGGGGACTGGGCCGGCGAGGTGGCGCGGATCGAGGCCGGGCTGCGGGCCGGTCTCGCGCCGGCGGTCGAACTGCCCGGGGTGCGGGACGTGCGGGTGCTGGGCGCGATCGGGGTCATCCAGCTGGACCACCCGGTGGACCTGCCGGCCGCCTCGGAGGCGGCGGTGCGCGCGGGCGTGTGGCTGCGGCCGTTCCGGGACCTGATCTACACCATGCCGCCCTATGTGACCGAGGACGCCGACGTGGCGCGGATCTGCGCTGCCGCCGTGGCGGCGGCGCGGGCGGGGTGAGGCGCCGTGCGTGTGGTGGGTGAACAGCCGCCTGGTGGGCGGGTGTTGGTGGTCAGCGGGACCGGGACCGAGATCGGCAAGACGGTGGTGACGGCCGCCGTGGCGGCGGTGGCGCTGGCCGCCGGGCGGCGGGTCGCGGTGCTGAAGCCGGCGCAGACGGGGCTGGCGCCGGGCGAGCCGGGCGACGCCGCCGAGGCGGCGCGGCTGGCCGGGCCGTTGACGGCGCGGGAGTTGGCGCGGTTCCCCGAGCCGCTGGCGCCGGCGACGGCCGCCGCGCGGTGTGGGCTGCCGCCGGTGGGTCCGGCCGACGTGGCCAAGGCGGCCGAGGAGTTGGCGAGCGAGCACGACCTGGTGCTGGTGGAGGGCGCCGGCGGGCTGCTGGTGCGGCTGGACGAGACGGGCGGCACGCTGGCGGACGCGGCGGTGCTGCTGGGGGCGCCGGTGCTGGTGGTGGTGGCCGCAGGGCTCGGCACGCTCAACCTGACCGCGCTGACGGCGGAGGCGCTGGCGGCGCGGGGGCTGGGGCTGGCGGGGGTGGTGATCGGCAGCTGGCCGGCCGAGCCGGACCTGGCGGCCCGCTGCAACCTGGCCGACCTGCCCGTGGCGGCGGGCGCGCCGCTGCTGGGCGCGGTGCCGGCGGGGGCGGGCGCGCTGCG